>LNZQ01000119.1 GCA_002007315.1 Epulopiscium sp. Nele67-Bin004 | reverse complement strand
ATGCATTATATAGAGCTTGAGCACTTTTTAAATACAAAAATGCTTTTGCGTTATTTCGTTCAATCATCTCGTTGTATGAAATAAGTTCCTCTTTGTTTGCATACAATTTATCAGGGTCAATATGTGCATCAAAATTGATTACACTTGTGCCGACAGAAGGCGTCGTTAAACCGTCGATAAGAGCGACTTTAACACTTGGTATGTATATACCTTTTAATGCATTTGGGTTTGTTGGGCAGTGGTGATACTCCACGTCAACACCATCATTGATAACCGCAGAGCCGATTTTTTTTAGGAAAGTTGATTTTGACCCACCCCCTTGAAGTGTATAAACTTTGCGAGCAGTATCAGTAGAAATGACGTCGTCAGTCAAAGATGTAAATCCATCACAGCAATTTGCACTTGCAAATAAATGTTTGATATTACCTAGATTGTTCATAAAAAACCTCCATTCATTCAGGATAAAGATTACTATACAGCTTATGCATAAAATAATATTTTATTACACGTTGTATAGGAAAAGCATTTTTTCGTCCATACTATACAATATCAGTTTTTTTAGAAAGGATAACATAATGGGAAAACTAAAAATCGTCGTTGGTTCGGCATTAATTTCCGCAGGTTTACACTTTTTTTGGGCTCCATCGCAAGTTGCAGGGGGTGGGGTTAGCGGTTTATCAATCGTAATAAAAGAACTTTTGCCTATGATACCGATAAGTTTCATTATATTGGTGCTAAACGCTATAATGTTTTTGCTTGGATTTATAGTGTTAGGAAAAGAGTTTGGTATAAAAAGCATATTTTCAAGCTTGCTAATTAGTATTATTATGCGAATATTTGAAGTTGTTATGCCCGTTTCAGAGCCTCTAACTAGTGATATGCTTATGTCGCTAATTTTTGGTTCGTTAATTATGGGGCTTGGACAGTCGATAATATTTATACAAGAAGGCTCGTCTGGCGGAACAGACATTATCGCCAAAATTATATCAAAGTTTTCACCGCTAAAAATAGGTGTAAGTTTGATGATTGCTGATATGGTCGTTGTAGCTATGGCTACGTTTATACTTGGTATCGAAAAAGGGCTTTATGCGATGCTTGGGGTAATTATTACAAGTTTATTAATTGATTTTTTTATTGCGGGTATTTCGATAGAAAAATATGTAATGATTATACCGTCAAACAAAACTATTGGAAACACGATACAAAAATTTATACTTAACGAGCTTGAGCGTGGGGCAACTATTTACGAGGCAACAGGAGCTTACAGTGGTGAGCATAAAACAGTTATAACGACAGCGGTTGACAGACGGGAATTTTTGAAACTTAGGTTGTTTTTGCAAAACACAGACAACAGGGCGTTTGTTAGTGTGCAAGATTTGCATGAAGTGCTTGGTGAAGGCTTTAAAGAAGATGTGGCAAAAACCTAAAAACTATACTAAGGAGCACACAACATGGAATGGAAACAAATTATAGACGAAGAAAGAGAAAAAGACTACTATAAAAAATTGAAAGTTTTTGTAGACGAACAATACGTATCACAAACGGTGTACCCGCCCCGAAACAAAATTTTTGATGCATTCAAACTAACGCCATATGACGATGTTAAAGTTGTAATTTTGGGGCAAGACCCTTATCACGGCGAAAATCAAGCACATGGATTGGCTTTTTCTGTGCAAGAAGGAATAAAAGTGCCACCATCACTCGTAAATATATATAAGGAGATAAACGGCGAAAAGCGTGCATCTGGCAACTTGGAGAGCTGGGCAAAACAAGGGGTGTTGCTATTAAACACCGTCCTTACAGTTGAGGCTGGCAAAGCGGGTTCGCACAGAAACCAAGGCTGGGAAAAGTTTACAGACGAAATTATTAAATCTATAAACAAAAAAGATACGCCAGTTGTATTTTTGCTTTGGGGGAAACCCGCACAAGCGAAAGCGTCACTAATTACAAATCCATTGCATCACGTGTTAACAGCACCGCACCCAAGCCCCTTATCGGCACACACTGGCTTTTTTGGGTGCAACCATTTTAAGCTTGCAAACGACATATTGGAGCAAACGGGGCAAACTCCAATAAATTGGGAAATATAAATAGTTGTTGACTTTTTAGTAAAATCCGATACAATAAAAAGAAAAAAATACAAACTAATTGTAACTTAGTATATAGGGAGGACATTTATGTCAGCAACAGTTGCAATTATTTCAGGATTATTTATGAGCGTGCAAGGGGTTTGGAATACAGCACTGAGAGGTGCGGTTGGAATGTGGTTTACAAACACTCTTACACATGGAGTTGGTTTTATCGTATCGTTAATAGCTTTGGCATATGCACGGGACGCAGATATAACAGGTTTAAAAGCAGTAAACAAAATGTATCTTTTGGGCGGCGTGTTAGGTGTTGGAATTGTGTACACAGTTATTGCATCAATAGCAAAGCTTGGGCCTGCTAAAGCGACTATGATAATATTAATAACACAAATGACAGCGTCGTATTTGATAGAGTTGTTTGGGTTGTTTGGTATGGAAAAAGGAAGTTTTAGTTTCGTAAAATTGTCTGGGATAGCTATTATATTGTTAGGAATAATAGTTTTTCAGCATCAATAATAGGGGGACTATTGTTAATAGTTTCCCTATTTTTATTTTTGAATAGGAGGGTAAAAAATATGAACCAATATGTAGTGGTTGATATAGAATCAACAGGAGCAAAGCCTATCGACAATGAAATTATTGAAATAGGTGCTGTTTACGTTGAAAACGATATAGCTAAAGATAAAATGAGTGAGTTAGTTAGACCACTTAGTGAAATACCTCCGTACATCACAAAAATTACAGGAATTACAGATGAAATGGTTTGTGACAAATATGGCATTGAATATATGTTGCCTAAATTTGTTGAATTTGCACGTGGCAGTGTACTTATTGGACACAATATCAATAATTTTGACTATAAGTTGTTAAAAATACATGCTAGTAAACTTAATGTTGAATTTGAGTACAAAACGCTAGACACGTTGCTTATCGCTAGGGAAGTGTTGAAAGATTTACCAAGTAGAAAACTTGGGGATTTGTGTAAATATTATGGGATTGATTTGGCAAATGCTCACCGTGCATATGATGATGCATTTGCAACGTATGAGTTGTTTAAACACCTTAAAAATAACTTTTACGACGACAATAAACATTTGTTTGTTCCAAAAAATATTGGATTTACACCACCAAAAATTTCCCCTATCACAAAGAAACAAACTGTATATTTAGAAACTTTATGCAAAAAATATAATGTAACTCTCCAAAAAGATATAAATTTGTTGTCGAAATCAGAGGGGAGTAGAATGATTGATAAAATAATAAGTCAGCATGGAAGGTGATATTACTTGAATTTACGTGAAGCATACTTTGATGGAAAAGATGGTACTTCGATATTTTACTTAAAAGATATACCAAAATCTGCAAAAGCGATAGTTATAATCGCACATGGATATATGGAGCATTCGGGAAGATACGTGGAGTTTGCGGGAAAACTTGTTGGGCAAGGATACGGTGTGTGCATTATTGATCACCGAGGAAATGGACGGTCTGGAGGAGTTCGGGGTGACGTTGAAGACTTTTTTTCGTTTGTCACTGATATAAAATGTTTGGTGTCAGCGTTGTCTGTATACAAAAAACCAGTTATAACGTATGGTCATTCTATGGGTGGGTTAATAACGTTTTTGTATGGACTTAAGTATCCAAGGGACTTGGCTGGACAAATTTTTTCGTCGCCTGCACTTGCTCCGCCACGAATGTGTAACTACATTCCAGAGGGATTTTATAAAATGATGAGTTATAACTTCCCTCAATTTAAAATTAAGCGAGGCGGTATAAACGTTGCTGTAAAAAGCCGTGAGTTTAAAAAAATGTTTAAAGAAGATACACGTTGTAACAAATATTCAACTGCAAGATTTTTTGACCAGTTTTTGCGAAATGGCATGACGTATGCATCACAAAATGCTATACATTATGAGTTGCCAAGCTTGTTTATGACGGGCGACAGAGATTTTGTTATTCCGACGGACGCAGCAGAAGAAGTTGTCGGAAAAATTTCTGATATATATAAAACGACTAAAAAATATACAAATTGCATGCATGACTTACTTCACGATGACAGCCACAATGTGACACTAGTTATTGAAGACGTTATGAATTGGATGAACGAAATACTCGATACAAAATATGTGGACAATTTTGGGTAATGATATTATAATAAGGTAAGAAAAAATTAATTAAAGGATGATAGTGTTATGATTACAGTTAATAATGTTAGTTTACAGTTTGGTGCAAGCAAGCTATTTAAAGATGTTAATTTGAAGTTTACACCAGGGAACTGCTACGGGCTTATAGGTGCAAACGGTGCAGGTAAGTCTACGTTTTTGAAAATTCTTTCTGGGGAGATTGAACCTACAACGGGCGAAATTGTTATTCCGTCAAAAGAGCGTATGTCTGTTTTAAAACAAGACCACTTCCAATATGATGATTGCGAAGTTTTGCAAACTGTTATTCGTGGAAATGCTCGTTTATATGAAATTATGCTTGAAAAAGATGCGTTGTATGCAAAAGAAGATTTTAGCGAGGAAGACGGAAACCGTGCGTCTGAACTTGAGGGCGAGTTTGCGGAAATGGGTGGCTGGGAAGCCGAAATGGAAGCGGCGACTATGTTGCAAGGGCTTGGAATTGGAACGGAGCTTCACTATTCGCTAGTTAAAGACTTAAACGGTGGTGACAAAGTTAAAGTTTTACTTGCTCAAGCGTTGTTTGGTCGTCCCGACATTTTGTTGCTTGATGAGCCTACAAACCACCTTGATATTCAATCGGTGAATTGGCTTGAAGACTTTTTGCTTGATTTTATCGGTACGGTAATCGTTGTTTCGCATGACCGTCACTTTTTGAACACGATTTGTACGCATATCGTTGATATTGACTTTGGAAAAATCAAAATGTACGTTGGTAACTATGATTTCTGGTATGACTCAAGTCAGCTTATCCAAAGCTTGATGAAAGCTCAAAATAAGAAAAACGAAGATAAAATTAAAGAGTTACAAAACTTCATCAAACGTTTCTCGGCGAATAAATCTAAGTCAAAACAAGCGACGTCACGTAAAAAAATGCTTGATAAAATTGAGCTTGACGAAATGCCAGCGTCAACTAGACGTTATCCGTTTGTGCAGTTTGTGCAAGACCGTGAAGTTGGGAACGAAATTCTTCAAGTTGAAGACCTTACAAAAACAATTGACGGTGTGAAAGTGCTTGATAATATAAGTTTTAGACTTAATAAAGACGATAAAATTGCTATTATCGGTGAAGATGAAATTGCAGTTTCTGAGCTGTTTAAAATATTGGCTGGAGAGTCTGAACCAGATAGCGGAACTATTAAATGGGGTGTTACTGCTAGTGAGTCGTATTTCCCAAAAGACAACACAGAGTTTTTTGAAGGTGTAAATTTAGACTTAATCAACTGGCTTAGACAGTTTTCAAGTGACCAAACTGAAAGTTATTTGCGTGGATTTTTGGGTCGTATGTTGTTTTCTGGTGAAGACGCTAAAAAACCTGCGAATGTGCTTTCTGGGGGCGAAAAAGTTAGATGTATGTTGTCAAGAATGATGCTTAAAGGGTCAAATGTGTTGCTTTTAGACCAACCAACAAACCACTTAGACTTAGAGTCTATTACGGCATTAAACAACGGGCTTATCAGCTTTAAAGGAAACGTTATATTTGCATCACATGACCACCAGTTTATTCAAACTATCGCAAATAGAATAATTGAAGTTAAAGCAGATGGAATTGTCGACAAAATGACAACTTACGATGAATATTTAGAACAAAAGCTAATATAATTTATTTAGGTAGTTAAATAAATTAGGGGAAGTGTTAGTTATGCGAAAAATTGATATTGGTAATGTAGGGCTTATGGGTTCACAAGTTGCACTTGGTTGTATGAGAATATCAGCGTACAAAGTTCCAGAAGTTATAAAACTTGTGGAAACGGCATTAAAAGGTGGCATAAACTTTTTTGATCACGCCGATATTTACGGTAATGGTGAGTCGGAGCGAGTTTTTGGGGCGGCTATAAAAGAGATGGGCGTGATGGGGGTGTGCTTGATTATTGTCGCCTAAATAAAGTGACGATTCAAGCGTGGTCACCGTTTCAAAGCACGGCTGTTAAAGGTGCGTTTTTGGGACACCCACAATATACGGAGCTGAATTCGGAAATTGCTATACTTGCGAAACAAAAAGGGGTGTTTTACTGCTAGGCAAAAAAACAAAAGTACCAAAAAAATTTATGTTTTTGTTGTATAAATAAATGTAATAAGGGAATACTTGTAATATTATTAATCTGTAAAGAAATTGATAGTACCCAAGAGATTACTATAATTGTACTTTATGGATTTTATTAGAAATGCCTGTTAAGCAAAAGAATATCTATTGATAAAGACTAGATTTTTAGTGAAATAGGTTGATTGTTTAACAGTATACCCTAGCCGTTAGGGGTGAGGTGTAAAAAGGCAATTTGTCATTTTTTACATTTTATGTAACGGTTAGCCCACAAGCGATAGTTGTTGCTTGGATTTTAAGACACCCTGCCAATATGCAAGCTGTTGTTGGAACGACTGACCCGAAAAGGTTGGGGAAAATGTGTGAGGCGACTAGCGATATGCTAACTAGAGAAGAATGGTATGCGTTGTATCGTTGGGCGGGGAATGTTTTGTTGTAGAGTAGAGGGAAACCAGACTGCGAGGTGTAGTCTGGCTTTTTTGTGTAAAGGGGTTGACATTTGATAGTCAACTGGAATAATATATAGTATAAGTCTGATGTCAATGCAACTTGTGTGTTCAATTCAGCTTTAGATAAGTTATGCTCCCCAACTTGTGGGGACTTTTAACTTATCCCTAAAAATCTTGTATTGATAATATAGTAGTTGCAATCAATTTTAAAAAAGTTTGTTGAAATCTATAGAAAGACCTGCTGCTTTCATTTCTTTAGCTAAGTTCATTCTCCAGTCATTATTATTTAATTCTACATAAACAATACCTGATGCGTCGCTAGGAAGTTCAACATCTTTTTCTACTAACGCACATACATTTGAGCGATGCAATTTAGACATTAAGTATCCATGTTCTAATAATACATTTTGGCGTGCTCTTGGTTTTTCTTCTTTTTCATCTTTAGCTTTCCCAACATCACAAGCAGTATATAGTACAATACCAAAAGCTACATCTGTATATTTCTCGATTTTCTCTATAATAGTACCTCCTACACTAGCTTGTTCATGCAAAATTATTGGTTTAAGCTCTAATTGTTCTAGAAATCTTGCAACTTGATATAGAATTACTTCGTTATGCCCATGTACAATAAATATTTTATTACTTAGTGTGCTATTATTTGTAGTTTCTTGTTCTATTTCCATTTTAAATTGCTCCTTAAATTGCCTCTCAAAATAGTCAAATTCTGGTAAGAATTGATATATAACAACTTGTGATTTAGCAATTAATCTAATATAGCTATTTTTTTCTAAATATTCCAATGTTGTTTTTAATCTTCCTGCATCTTCATGAGATAAGTAAAAACTTGGTAAATTACTTTCTCTAAGTTTTTGTAGTTCTTTGTATCCCTGTAAAATAATTTGTTTATTGTTACTCATAGTTCATTCTCCTTTTATTTATAAATTAAATTTACTGGTTAATTATAACATACAAATATTGTAGATACAAATTATTTTATTACAGTAGTATTTAATTAGGATAAAGTAGTTTAAAATATATAAGGTATAGTTAATATGAAAGGAATAGAAAAAAACCAGACTCGTAGGTTGTAGTCTGGTTTTTTATCGTTATACAAACATCTGTTGCACAAACGCCTTTTTTTGTTCTCTAAGCGATTTCAACTTCTCGTCCTCTTTTTCGATTTTCCTATCTAAGATTGATAGTAGGTCGGCGATTTTTTGTTGTTCTTGTTTGCTTGGTATAAATACTCTTAATTCTTTAATCTGTTCAAAATTTAGTCCTTCTCTATTGCCCCCTGCTTGATATTTACTTATTTGTAGTTGTACGTTAGGAGAAATAATTTGTTGTACAATAAATATAGGTTGATAATTTTCTTTAAGTCGTATTATACATACATGTTGATTAACATTTGCCTTGGGAAAATCTAATGGTATAGAACAACATCTACCAATAGATGCTCCTGTAATATTTAATAAGATATCATTTGGTTGTATTTCTGTAGATTTCATAGTTAAATTTATCGCTTGGTCTATATATGCTACTTCGTTTAGTTCAAGTCGATTATTATAAATATTTTGACTTCTCAAAAATATTATTCCATCAGTTGTATATACTTCCCTACCCCCTTTCGGAGTTTTTCCGCTTCCTATTTTAATGGTTATTTCCCCTAATTTCTTTTCTTCCCACTCTGGATAAGCCTCACCATTCTCATCTTTAAATCGCAACTTCCTTGAAAATATCTGTTGCATCAAACCTCGCTTTTTTTCTCTCAGTAGAGAAACTTTCTCCTGCTGTAGAGATATTCTTTTATCTAGCAAGGTAAAGAATTGAGCGATTTTTTCTTGTTCCCCAGAACTTCCTGTCTTAATTAATAATTTTTTTAACTGACTATTGTACAGATGAACTACCATAGTACCTTGTGCCAGTTTAGCTATAGCAGTTTTTTTAGTGTTATTTAGTTGATATGCTAAAAATGTACCATTAACATTATTAGGTCTAAACACATTAATATCACCACCTAACAAAACGTTATTAATTTTTAAGCAACTAGCGATAGATATTTCTAATATCGTTTCACCCGAACTGGGAATTAAAATATCTTCTGCTTGTCCAGAAAATAGCTTATCTGAATTATTTAATGTATTGCTATAAATTTGGGTTATAACTTCGTTATATTTAGTGTACAATTCTCCGTATAATATACAGGGTTTACCATAGGGTGTTAAATCAGCTTTACACAATGTATTTCCTTTATGAAAATCTCCCATTTCGCCAAGTTGTCTTTCCTCCCACTCATCATTAAACCCTTCAAATCTCAGCTTAGGCACATTCCTCATAGACACACCCCTAACGCCTTATAATACCCATCAAGCTCCGCATCAATCTCAGCAATTTCAGCATCAATATCTCTAATCTGCTGACTAACAGCCACAATACATTTGAACACTTTGTTCATTGTTAATCATTAGCTTGTATGTAAAATCAGCACTTCAGCAAACATGAGGGTTCAACTGAATTATTATACCGTATTAAACCTTAATAATTACTTACTGAAGCATCCTTAAACACTCTTTAGAGAGATTAATACTTTGTCACGTTTCATAATCGATTTGTGAGCCACTGATAAACACTGATTTTTGTAATACTTTGTTTGATAAATATTGTTGTGAACAGTCATTAAAAAGCTGCAGGTGGTGTTTAGAATACTTTGTGAATGGATAATAAATTTTTAAAAAAGTTGGGCGTTAATAGAGATTGTCAATAATGTTGACTTCAATGTTTAACACAGAATTCTAACAACCAGCAGCCAAATACAGTTGGTGTCAAGAAAATGTAACAACCTCCTCATTCATGGCAAAAAATATAAACCAGCACATAATGTACCTTCACAATTGACTGAAGTTTATTTAACTACAAATATACCAGTTATTAATGATAAATATGAAGAAGTGTTACACTCTTTTGGGTTTCTTTTCACACGTCTCTGTATCATTAGTGAACTTCCTGTTGACTGTGAGTGTGACAGTAATGGAAACATGATGTGAACACATTACTCTAAAAGATGAAACCTTCATTTGATATAATTTACATACTGTCTCGCTCAGACTCACTGTGTGTTTGAAATGATACCCACATTTGTTAGAGTAGGATGACATGAAACTCATAACAAGCATGGCACGTTGTGCTTAACATTGTTGAGGGAACAGAGGCAGTTGTAGCCCCATCTTGAACTGAAATACAATTTTCAACGTGGAAAAACGAAGGAATTTGAGAAAGCAACAGCTCTCTCACAAATACTTTGCTTATTAGAATAATTTATGTCAACGTGTGAAACCTCCAACAGATCAAAGAGGTGTGCCACACTGAGAAGTCCCAGATGTCAGAAAGCAGATTGGACACAGACGTTTAAACTGCTCTCGGGTTGTTTTTCCCCCCTGGATTCGTCCTCAAAAGTTTTTTGTCTTTCTTTTAAAAATTGCCACACTGATAAATAATGATTACTGACAGAAAACCTTCTCAGATCTCTGATTTCTGGGTCTGAGGAAAAAATAAAGTGTGTTACTCAGGCTTTGACCTCTTCTTCAGTGGCTCTGTACTGTGGGTTGTTGGGGATTATTAGTTAATTTTATTGATTTTAATGCTT
>LNZQ01000118.1 GCA_002007315.1 Epulopiscium sp. Nele67-Bin004 | reverse complement strand
CTTGCAAGTGCAACTGTGTTTCCTTAATAATCGGAACATTTGACCAAAAAAGGAGATATTTAATGAGAAGAAAGATATTTGTTAGACACTCGTGCCTCCTGTTCTTCTGTCAAGGCTACTGCTGCATTCCGCACGTCCTGCACTGTCAGACAATTGTCTCTGTATCTGTCTCCTCTGCACACTCTGTTAGTCATTCTATTATAATAAGTGATTAAAGCCACACTTTGTAATATAAAACAGGTTAATAAAACAATTGCATATATCTGCAAAACAGGTTAAAACAATTGCATATGTCTGCAAAGCATACTAAGGTGGATCATATACTTACAGTTTCAAGAAGAGGCTGAGAAAAGATGTAATGCAAAGAGAGATTGTTTTACATTATGTCTAATTTCTGTTTACTGTATTCTGTTATGAGTTATGTCTGCTTTATTTATTTAATTTTTGTTCAATATCAGTTTGGGGCAATGTCTCTGATTATCTTTGCTCTATTTTTGCCTGACTCTGCATGTAATCTGCTTTATTTGTAACTTTTTCTAATTTAGGATAATTGCTTCTTTTTAAAAAAAATTGTACTGTAATGCTTTACTGAACTGCTTGACCCCAGGAAGAACAGTCGCTGCTGAGGCAGTGACTAATGGGGATCTAGAATAAACAAATAATCCTACACGCTGTAATTGGCTGAAGAAAACACACGCACTCCCCAACCAGAAACTTCCTGAGACAGGCAAAACATCAAAATACACTCACACAGCAAATTTCTAGAGTGAAAAAATCAGGAGTTGGACACAATCCTTGGTAACTAACTGCGATATTATTATAGACGGCAAATTTGAGTCTAGCCTTGTTGATACAGAGCGAAATTTAGTAGGTTCTACAAATCAACAGATACATTTTGTTAGCGATAGATATAAGCAGGCTAAAAATTATTTTTTAAAGAGACGTCCTGTACGTGCCGAAATAAATGTTTATGAAGATATAATTTTTAATGGTGATGTAACGATAACAGAAATGACTAGAGAGGTAACAATCTAGTCATTTTTTTGTTGCAAAATTCACAAAATAGCAACAATTGGTAAATTTTATATTAAAATGGTTGAATTGTGTGATACAAATGTGCTATAATACAAATTGTTAAAAAATAGTTATTATAAAATAAATGGAGGAATAATGATGGAAATAATGTATAACGATGGATATGTGAGCACAAGCACGATAGCTGGCTATTACACAGTACATATTTGGCTTAGCGTTGAAAGCTCGGGATATCTAAACTTTACGATTGACGAAAACCTATTTGAATATAGCGGCGGTCTACAAGTTGACAAAGGCGTTACTATGCTTACAAACATTGAAAAAGGTGGCGATCAATCGTTTTTAGTTGAGCCGACTATGTTGCAAAATTATGGCATCAAATTTGACGTGCGTTATAAAGGTGTAGAACAGCTGGACAATGCAAATATTTTGTCTTCTATATACGTATGCAAAGACACTTGCACTCTAGGGGATATCAGTCTTTACAACGTTTCGGGCGTTAAACCAGTGCCAAACTACGTAAACGTTAAATGCACACCAGTCCCAGACAAACCGTGCCACTACCATGTTACACTTAACGTGCAAAAAACATCAGCGGATATTTACGTATCAAACTTAACTGTATATTTTGAATTGGATAAAAATTTATCGCCCGCAAGCAATTATACTATAAAACCTGGTGAAGCAATTTTTGCCAAAATGAAAACAAATCCTACCGATATTAGGCAAGAGCTGTTTATAGTTGGTGTATCGGACGAAGTTTCGACGGTTGTTGACTTTGAAATAGTTGCAGTTGGCGAGATAACGGAAGTGTTTAAATATGTGGAATGTAAAATGGTAGCATAATATATAGATTTAAGTTGTAAAACCTGTCATTGTCTGGTAAAATAAATGGTAGCAAGGGGATTTTTTTGGACAAGGGGAGGTATGATGATGGAAAATTTAGCTACTATAGAAAAAATAATGGAGCATATCGAACGTGTTGAAATTCCTTTTGACGAACTGGAAAAAAGCCATATTGAAAATTTATACGTTTCAAATATGACTTTGCAATTGCGACTGGGGGAACAAGTAGTAAATAGCGAACAAAGTTTGTATATTGCGTACGACGTAATGCAGGGCGTTATTTATACTATAAACGGTGAAGAAGTATGTTACAAAATTTCGGACGTGTCTGGTGTTGAACAACAGGCGGATACGTTAATAATATTTTTGGGGGAGTAATACCCCCTTTTTTTATTGGAGGAAATTATGGCTAAAAAGAAAAATATGTATATATGTCAACTTTGTGGGCATCAATCCGTTAAATGGCTTGGCAAATGCCCATCTTGCAACGAGTGGGACTCCCTAGTTGAAGAAATTGTTGACACAAAAGTTAAAACTACCGAAAGAAATTTGACGAGCAAGCCAATAAAACTTAAAGAAGTCCAAATACTGGAAGAAAGCCGAACGACTACGGGTATGGGGGAGCTTGACAGAGTTCTTGGCGGTGGTATCGTTCGGGGGTCGCTCGTGCTCGTGGGGGGTGACCCCGGTATCGGTAAATCGACGCTATTGTTACAAATATGTGAAACGCTTGGCACACAAAATAAACAAGTTTTATACATTTCGGGTGAAGAATCTGTTGCACAAATTAAACTTAGGGGCGAACGCCTAAAAGTTCAAACTGAAAATTTATCGTTATTTTCTGAAACAAATATGTCAAATATTACGGCAACTATTAAAAGTAATAAACCCGATTTAATAATTTTGGACTCAATCCAAACGGTGTATTGCGAAGAAGTGTCGTCTGCCCCTGGGAGTGTCAGCCAAGTTCGGGAAGCAACCCACACGTTGATGAACATCGCAAAAGGTGATGGCATAACAATTTTAATCGTTGGGCACGTTACAAAAGAAGGCTCACTTGCAGGTCCTAGAGTTCTTGAACATATGGTTGACACGGTGTTGTATTTTGAAGGAGAGCGACATGCATCGTTTAGAATTTTGCGTGCTGTCAAAAATAGATTTGGGTCTACAAATGAAATTGGCGTTTTTGAAATGGTAGACGTCGGACTAGTTGAAGTGAACAATCCGTCGGCATTAATGCTTGCAGGCAGACCAGAAGACGCCCCCGGCTCGGTTGTAACTTGCAACATTGAAGGGACACGCCCTATGCTTATCGAAGTTCAGGCACTTGCAAGCTACACAAGCTTTGGTATGCCTAGGCGAACGGCAGCGGGAATTGACTACAACCGAGTTGTGTTGCTAATCGCTGTGCTTGAAAAACGTGTTGGCATGGACCTTGGTAATTATGACGTGTATGTAAATTTAGCTGGTGGTATAAAAGTTAACGATCCGTCACTCGATCTGGCGATTTTAACTGCTATTGCATCAAGCTTTAGAAACAAAAGCGTTGACCAACATACAGTTGTGTTTGGCGAAGTTGGGCTGACAGGCGAAGTTCGTGCTATTCCTATGCCAGAAAAACGTGTCATTGAGGCACAAAAATTAGGATTCAAAAAATGCATTTTGCCAGATACAAACGTTAAAAAAATGTCGCCTATAAAAGGAATTGAAATTGTTGGAGTTGCAAGTGTGTCTGAGGCGTTGGCGTTTTTGAGCTAAAACAAACCAGTTGTACCCGAAATTTTGGGTCAACTGGAAAATTTTGGTTTACAGTTGTTAGTGTGCTATAATTGGACATACTAGGAGGGGTGTTTATGCAAAATTTAACTAAACTGTATGTAAAAAAATATAAAATTGATTTTCTACTTATTTTTATAGCAACACTAGTTTATAACATATCTATTTTCGCTGTTGCTCAAACTTTCATATGCGATACAAAAATTTTATTTGTGCTTTCATTGTTAATTGCCTGTTTTTTGAAAGATTTTGTGTATTCATTTCAAATAGAAACGTTGAAACGTCGCATAGCAATAAATTTAACTGAACAACTATTTAAAAATAAAATGAATGACCCTCAAAAATTTGAAAATTTGGATATATTGGAGCAGGCGATAAGCAATTATATAGTCAGTTATTGTTTGTGTTATATAAATAACGTAGTTTTTTTGATTCCAACAATACTATTTATGATGAAACACAATTTTATAGCAGTTTGGCTGTTGTTGTGTTGGGGGATAGTCGTGTCGGCTAACTTGCAAAAGACCGAACTTGAGCAAAAACAAGCTGAAATTTACACAAACACATTTTTCAAAAATGTTACAAACAAAATCGAAAACATTAAAACTATTAACTTATTTGGGCAACAACAAAGTTTTGAGACATATTTCAAAAACGATTTAATAACGTATTATAATGAAGAAAAAGAAATTATAAGTTACAAAAGTGTTGGGGATATTGCGGAAAATTTTATATTTGTAGCGATAATAGCAGTCGTGAACACGCAATATTTACCGTTTGTAGTTGCAAGTTATTTCCCGATAAAACAAATTGTTTACTTTTTAAATTTAAAGGTAAAACCGATTTCGCAAGAAACAATTAATTCGCTTGAGAAACCAAACACACCTAAAACTATAATAGAAGTAATTTGTCCAAAAGTTGAAGTTGGTGGTGAGTATAACATCGAAATACAAAACAACGGATTACATATTATAAAGTGTGAAAGCGACGCTGAAAAGCAACATGTTTTTGAAACTTTGGCGGGTATAAATGACTACAATTGTGTTTCGATTGATGGGAAAGTTGTTGCAAGCTCCAGAAGCTGTCAAATTTTTAATATGTCGCTTATGGACAATCTTTTCGTTGACCCGCTAAATATGCATACGGCAAGAACGCTCACTGAACAGTTTAGTTTATCAAGCTTAAATTTGGAAACTAGCTTGGAAGATATATGTGAAAGCGACCGAAAAAAAGTTTGCTTAATTAGAAGTTTGGTGCAGAGGGGTAGCGTCTACGTGTTTGAAGAACCGACCGAACATTTGGACGCTGTTGCAAAACAAAAGTTTGTGGAATGTGTGGGCGCACTAAAAAAAGACAAAATAGTTATAGTTATATCAAATGATTTGATATTCGACTATGTTTGTGACGATATTTATAAGGTAGGTATTGCAAAAAAAGACAAATTATAGTATACTTAATGACATAAATTTAACTATTAAGGAGAAATTGCAATGAATAAAAAATTTATCGCATTAGCGGCTTGTGTGCCATTAACAATCGCTATTGCAAACACACCAAAAACGATAACTTCAACAACTGAGGTTTCGGTACAACAGTCGCTTTTGTCGCTTGACTTATCAGGAAATGCGGATTTTGTAGCAAGTCTTGCGTTAGACGCAGCAGATGTATTATCAAGCTTTGGTTTTGCTGATTTAGTTGACGAAATACTAGGAAATATTGACGCAGACGACACAGCAGCAGGGGTTGACCCAGCACCAGATTTTGCAGGCGAATGGGTGAGCAACGGTGACACGTTGGCGTACAAATTTGACTCATCAACAGGTACGATTACATATTGTTTCACAGGAGAAACTGAATTAGTAATTCCAGAAACAATTAACGACGTTACAGTTACTGCAATTGGCGACAACGCATTTGAAGCAGTGACAACGATAACAAGCATCACATTTCCAGACACACTAACTACTATCGGTGACAACGCTTTTGAAAACTGCGTAAGCTTAGTTGAAGTTGTTATTCCAGATAGTACTAGCGTTGGGGACAATGCATTTCCAGAAACAACAACGGTAGTTAGACAAAGTGACCAAATTGTTGACGTTGAAGACGCAACAGAAGACACACTTTTAGGTTGGCTGTTGGAGCAACTTGGCAACTTGGGTATTGATGTTGATATCAATATTAATGTAAGTTATGACGACTTAATTAACAATGATGTAACAGATTGGTTCGTTGACGCTCTTGAAGATTTGGGAATTGATGTAGATTATGATGACCTTATTGACCAAGAAGTTGGAGATTTGTTGATTGAGGAACTCGAAGAAGAGGAATTTAATTGGGACGACTTTATCGACAACAGTTTGCCTATGCCAGATTGGTTAAAGCCAAACAACAACCCAAACTACGGAATTGACCAAGAACTAGTATCTCACCCAGTTGGTGACGACAGTTCAGACGATTCTGGTATCGACAACAGTACGACAGACCACCTTGTTGGAACGGGAGATTCTGACTACACAGGTGATGACGGTACAGACGATGAAGACGATACGACGACTGACAAGGTGCACACTTGGCCAAGCACTTTAGACTACAAATCACATGATGCAACTGCAAAATCAAACATTATTACAGTAATAGTTAACGGCAGCAAAGCAGAGCTTGAAGCGTACAACATTAGTGACACAAACTATATCGGGCTTAGAAATGTTGCGGATTTGTTTAGCAGCACAGTTGATTGGGACAACACTACAAAAATCGTTACAATTACAAGCGGAACAGGTTCGTCTTTTGTTGAGTCTGTAAGCACTGCAAATTATACAGTAGTATCAAAGTTGGCAGTTTCAAATATGCTAAACATTTTAATTGATAATAGAGCTGAACAACTTGAAGTGTACAACATTAGCGATACAAACTATTTAGGGCTTAGAGATATCGCAACGTTGTTCAATTGTACAGTTGATTACAATAGTGCTACAAAAGAAATTACGATTATATCAAATATCCAACCAAGATAACAAAAAGGACGCTCGCAAGCGTCCTCTTTTTATGCAACTGCATCGTCTATAATGTATGGCAAAGTCGTAATTGTTACACCACCATCAAACATTTGTTTACATAGTGATGTAGCAAACTGTTCATCTTCTGTAAAATAATAACCTTCAAACGATTTCTCGTTTTCCAAAATACCAACCCCAAAAATAGTGTTCCCCTCACTACCTTGACGTTGCAATGTAAAATATTTAAAGTCTTCTGTTTCCCCTATCAAATTTCTAGTGTGTTCCATATTTTCCACCCCTATAATCTTTCAGTATGTTTTGAGCTTTTCTCAACTATCAACATTATACAATAATTATTTAAAAAAATATACAAAAATTTATCGCATAATATTTATATATTGCTGTCTAAACGACAGATAAAAGGAAAAATATGGAATAAAAAGTGTTTTTTAGTTAAATATTTATATAAATACCAAACTAATTGTCGTAAAGTCTGATAAGTTTTTTACACATTGTTAACAATTTTTTTACACTATGACATAAGGTTCTATTTTGTGATATTTAGTTGCATGAATATAACCTTGAATTTTTACGCCATCTTCTTCATAGCTTTCTTCAAGTTTTTCTGCATTTGCTTTACAATACGCCAAAGTTTTTGGGTCGGTGTATGGTATGTTGGCAACAAATTTTTTCATTTCATCGTACAAAATATCTTCAATTGCAGTTAGCAACTCACCTAAATTAATCGAATTTTTTGCGGAAATTCCGATGCCAGCAGGTTTGTAGTCGATTTTATCAACTTTGTTGAACACTTCAATTATCGGGATATCTTTAACGCCAAGTTTTTCAAGCGTCGACAGTACGACATCGTTGTGTGTGTCTATGTTTGGGGAGCTTGCATCAACGACATTTAAAATAATATCGGCGTATTTTGCTTCTTCCAAAGTTGAGTGAAACGCCTTAATCAGATGGTGTGGCAACTTGCGAATAAATCCAACGGTGTCAACTAGGCGAATTTCCGTGCCTTCTGGCAACACAACTTTTCTAGTCGTCGGGTCAAGCGTTGCAAAAAGCTGATCTTTGGCGTAAACGTCGCTACCGCTAAGAGTGTTTAGTAGCGTTGACTTGCCCGAGTTTGTGTATCCAACGATTGATACGATAGGAATGTTGTCTTTCGCACGTTTTTTTCGCAATAAATCTCGGTGTTTTTCCATCTCTTTAATTTCTTGCTTCAAAATGTCCATTCGCTCTCTGATGTGGCGTTTGTCCGTTTCAAGTTTTTTCTCACCTGGCCCTTTTGCACCGATACCCCCGCCTTGCCTCGAAAGCATCGCACCCGTTCCTGCAAGTCGTGAATATTGATATTTAAGTTGTGCCATTTCAACTTGAACTTTACCTTCGCTTGAGTTTGCTCTTTCGGCAAAAATATGCAAAATAATTATAGTTCTATCTAAAACTTTTGTGTCTAGCATTTCAGCCAAGTTTTTCATTTGCACAGGCGACAACTCCTCGTCACACACGACGCCCGTTGCCCCAAGCTGTTCAATCATTAGGCGAAGTTCTTCAATTTTGCCTTTGCCTAAATAATGTGCGGGGTGGATTGCGTCAACTTTTTGTATAAATTTGGTGCAAACTTCGCCACCAGCCGTGTCGATAAGTTCTTCAAGCTCCTCCATGCTTTCTTCAATTGGTGCTAATTCGCCCCCCATATGTTTTTTGTACGCTACAAATAAAATCAGTTTTTCCTTTTGTTGTTCCATCGGTTCACCTCGTCAAAATTTTGATTTCATTATATCATGCAAATAGTTTTTATACTAGGCACAAAAAAAGTATTGACAAAGCAACAAAACTGTATTAGTATGAGTGATACAGATATGACGCACTGAGGAGGTGACAGATGATTACTATAAACATTCGTGACAAACGTCCTATTTATGAACAAATTATGGATAGTATTAAAGAACAAATTATTCACGGCTTGTTGAAACCAAATGACAAAATGCCATCAATTAGACAGCTTGCATCAACGCTTGAAATTACGCCAAACACAGTGAGCAAGGCATATACAGAGCTTGAGCGAGAGGGAGTTCTTATAACGGTTAGAGGTAAAGGCAATTTTATTAGCGACACACCTATTGGCGATAAGGGGGAAAAGAAAATGGAAGAACTTACAAAAGTGTTACAAAAACTTTGCATAGAATGGCAATACACAGGACAAACGAAAGAAACGCTAATTGAGATGATTGACAAACTGTATGTTGAGGAGGAAAACTGATGATTAAAATTACTAATTTCTCAAAAAGTTACTCGAAAAATGAAGACGCTGTGCACGATATAAATATTGTCGTTAAAAAAGGCACAATTCACGGCTTGATAGGACCAAACGGTGCGGGAAAAAGCACGATAATTAAGACGCTAGTTGGTATTTATAAGGAAACAACTGGCACAATTACTATAGATGATAAGCCTGTGTATGACAACCCAGACGTAAAACAACGTGTTGGATACGTTGCCGATACTGCCGTACATTTTTTTCCTGACTACACGCTTAAAGACTTGGTGTGGCTGTATAGCGGGCTTTATGACAAATTTTCGTACAACCAATTTGAGAAATATAACAGCGAGCTAAATTTGCCGATGAACCGAAAAGTCCGCAAAATGTCTAAAGGTATGCAAATGCAAATTAGCATTATGCTTAACTTGTCGATAAATCCTGACGTGCTAATTCTCGATGAGCCAACGTCTGGGCTTGACGCTATAGTAAAGAAGAAAGTGCTACAATGGATAGTTGAAGAAGTTGCGGAACGTGAAATGACGGTGTTTATTTCGTCGCACCATATAGATGAGCTTGAAAAAATATGCGACATAGTGTCTATCATTTCTAACGGCAAAATAATTAAACAAGCTGACGCAAGCAGCATAAAACGTAGCGTCGTTAAGCTGCAAGTTGTGTTTGAGGGGGACGCACCAACGGATATAAGCAGTTGGGTTAGCGTGCTTGGTGTCGAAAAAATGGGTAGCGTTCATTACATCACGAGCGACAACGAAAAGTTTCTTCGTGAACAACTGGACTGCGTTGGTGTGAAGCTTGCCGAAAATATACCGCTTGCACTTGAAGAAGCTTTCGTTTACATTGCAGAGAAAGAGAGGAAATCAAATGAAAACGTTAATTAAATATGAAATCAAAAATATATTTATGTATGTAGTTGTGATGGGGTTATTGACGCTTGTGCCAACGTATTGGCGTTTTAACCTAAGAAATATAGGGATGTATTTTAGTCAATTTTCATACGCATATATAATGCCAATAGAGCTAAATTTTATGATTGCGATTATGGTATTTGGGCTAGTAGCGTTGCAATTTAAAGATATAAAAGGAAATAACACAAGCGGAATTTTGCGAGTGTTGCCGATAACCCAAGCAAATTTAATTAAGTTAAAAATTGGGGTTGGGGTAATGTCTATCACAATAGTAAATTTTATAAATTTTTTATATATTGCTGCATTTAGAATTAGATATAGCGATTTTATAGAAATAGTAAATACATCGTTTGCAACTAAAGAATATGTTGCTGGTTTAAACAGTTGGTTAACCATTTTGGGGCTTATGGTGTGTTTTAATTTAGTGTATATACTGTTTTATTTATACTTAATAATTTTTCAATATATAATTAAAAACTCGGTTGTGGCGACAAGTGTTGGGGTCATAATGCTTGGTGTTCCTGCGTATCTAATTACGGGACTATCATGTACTTTAGCAATACTTGGTAACAATATAGTAATGTTTAACCAAGCAAATGGAATTGTTCATAATATTATACGTAGCAATCAGGCTAACAGTATTATAATGTATTATTTAACTTTAAAACCGTGGATACCAACGCAGTTTAGGGACAGAGAATGGACGTATTATTGGGTGACGACAGATATGCATATTGTGACACAACCAGACACAAATATATGGGGACATTTGTTAGTTATAGTTGCAACTTTGATATTTTTAGGCTGCGTTATAAACTATGTGCAGAACAAATACGGAATGAATACAGAAGGCGAACAGTTTGTGAATAAAGCGTTTAAAGTGTTGTTTTTGCTTGGAGTTGTAGTATGTGGATTTTTGATAGGTCCAATACTATCAGGGGTTTCAGGAATATACAGTGGCGTTGTAAGTGGTGCAATTGGATTAGTGTGTGCTTTATTTATGTACGTTTTTTGCAAAAAATTTATAGTTGATTAAGGAGGTGCACGTATGATAAAAATTTTATTAAGCTTTATAATTTTGGTGGGTACACTTTATGCACAAAAAATTAGTAACAACCCAGTGATAGAAAATACGGAGTCTATTAATGTTATAAGAAATGAAACTGCTAATTATACACATTTTATAGATGAGTTGGAGAAATTTGTAGATAAAACTCCGTATGTGAGCGGCGAAAGAATTATGTATTATATGAATTATTATACTGGTAGCTCAAATTCAAACAGTTATTTTTACAATTTTAATTTTGATGGAAACATTGACGCAAATATATTATTGGATATTGATAGCATAGTTGGAAATGATTTTATTTCTACCTCGATTGCAGAAATGAAAACGCAATTAGAAAATTATGTTGAAGACGAGATGTCACCAGATGGGTTTTGGGGTAGATCTATTTTAGATACGGAAAATGAATGTAGCATTAGAGTACAACGAGTTAATATTAATTCTAAAAACGATTATTCGGTGGAAATACGGGGATTACAAAAAGAAATTAATGTGTCTGAAGTTGAGCATATAAACAGACGAATTATCCAAAATGGGTATGGCGTAAATCTGGCTAAAATTTTGGACGACAGACAATATCTTTATTATACGGATATATTTGAACTTGAAAGTTCTCACGAGGAGAAAAATATTACCTCACAATTGCAAGTTGAAATTCAAGATGAGGCAGTCGTGTCAGTTGTTGGTATACTTACTATTCATGAGCCTGAACTTGATGACATTCAGGTGAATATGCTTGAGGCGATTTTTGATGAAATGGGGCTTTCCCAGACACAACAAAGCGAAGTTTTTTATCAGATAAATGCACAAATGGCGAACGAAAAACTTAAACAAACTGGCAACAATTATATCGGATATTATTACAATAGTCCGTTTGGGTCGCCATACTGTTTAATGTTTGAAATTACAAAATAATAAAATACCCCTTGCCAAACGTCAAAAATCGTAGTAAAATATTGGAAAAATTCAATCTTGGAGATGATAACTATGGAATTTACTTTAAACACTGGTAAAAAAATGCCTGCTGTGGGGCTTGGCGTTTGGCAAACTGCTAAAGGAGAAGAAACTGTTGAGGCTGTTAAATCTGCACTTAGAGCAGGATACCGCCACATTGACACGGCTATGATTTATCGCAACGAGGCAGAAGTTGGTCAAGGAATTGCACAATCGGACGTAAATAGAGATGACATATTTGTTACAACAAAACTTTGGAATGAGGACGTTAGAAATAGAACGGTTGCACAAGCTTACCAAACAAGTTTAGACTTGCTAGGGCTTGATAGCGTTGACTTGTATCTTATCCACTGGGCAGCAGAAGGTTATCAAGAAGCGTGGCTTGAACTTGAAAAGCTTTACGATGCAAAAAAAGTTGGTGCTATCGGAGTGTCAAACTTCCAAATTCATCACCTACAAGAAATCGAAAGAAACAGCACGATTACGCCAGCTGTTAACCAAATTGAGTCGCACCCGTATCTTGCAAATCAAGAACTTATCGACTATTGTCAAGAAAGAGGTATCGTAGTTACGGCGTATATGCCACTTGGCGGGAGTTTTGCTAGAGATGTGGCGCGCTCTGTGATCTCGGTCATTTGCTGTAAGGTGTTCATAAAAGTCCATCTCGACTGTTTTCAGGAAGCCTTTTTCTCGTTTTGGCGTTACGATAAAATCTAACATGTTTAATATTATCACAACCCTTCATTCTTGTCTTAAGCAAACTGAGCTGTTTAATGATGTGAACACTGTCAGCAACTAAGAAAGCTTGTGTAACTGGTGGTCAGCCGGACTTCCAGGGAGGTTTCTGGGGCTCCCTGCCCAGGGAAGAGTGCTTCTTTTTGTCCTTACTCTTCTGTCCGAGCCCCCTCTCTTCTCCGGAGCTCTGGACTTGGTCTTTTTTTCGACTCATGCTCTTTAAAAAAAAATCTAGCTATAATCTTGCAAATTGTGGCCATGCAAGTTTCCCAGTCGTTCCAAAATCTTAGTCTGTGACTGAAAACTCAGTGACCTGCTGACACATCGTCTTTGAGGGATGTGAGAGGGTGTCAGACGTTAGTCCTTCACCAGTCTTATTGAAGTTTTGCCAAAGTCCTTTAGTGTAGGCATAAGAGAAATGTAAAAACGACAAAATGTAGGCTATTTTGAACTTTTCATGGATCCAGGTTAATTGTTTCCCTCTAAGTTTAGCAACAACATGAGAGCAGTATCAATCTTGGAAAGACAGCATATCAGTTTATTTCCTTAAATGTAGAGCTTTCCTTTCGCTAATTCCTCTGTAAATTGGTTTTTAAGAGTGATTTATTTCATTTTTTATCTTCTCAAAGTACAAAACTGCAGTTACGTTAGCACAAAATAGGTTTCAGGCAGCTTTTAGAGACAAAAAAAAAGCATTTCTCTATTTTTATTTCAGTCTAACTAGGCCTCGGCATAAGCTAGAAAAATAATGAAAACAGAGTTTTATGTGAATGCTACATGGCCTTAATGACCATAATAGAAGAACAACATGAACTAAATGGGCCACTCAGCAGCTTCCAGCAGACACAGTTTGCTGTTTGCTGAGCTCTGGCTGGCTTGTTGACTTATATTGGGCTTCTGCCGGCTGATAGAAAAATAAACACAGTGGGGTCATCGCCCGGCCAACTGCTG
>LNZQ01000117.1 GCA_002007315.1 Epulopiscium sp. Nele67-Bin004 | reverse complement strand
CTGCTAAACACCCATTGTCTATCACCTTTAGTGCCTAACGTAATGTATGTGTCACTCATACACCCTAATTAGATTTTATTTCAACATAGGCTATCCTTACTATTTTTTCTGCTTTCGCACCGTCATAGTGTGATTTCTCCATTATTGTGGTTGTAAGGCTTTAGGGGTTAAAAGCAATTAACGTAGAGTACGCACCATTTACATGATACGCAGGGCTTTTTATTTTAAAAATCTATATAAAACGAGATTTTCTCACATTTTTATAGATTTGCTATAACAGTTTTATAACCCATCAATATCATGCAACATAGCATTCATCAACGCCAATCTATGCGTGTCGTGCACCAACTCACACCCTGTGAAAGCCTCCTTTTGCTGAAACTCTTGCAACTCTAAACTCAAGTCAAACAAATCATCAGTACGTTCCTTAATATATTGGTCAGCAGCAATCATAAACCCAAAAGTTCCACATGCTGGGTCATTACATCTCTCGCCTGGTTGTGGGTCGATAAGTTTTGTAACTATATCAATTAATACACGAGGTGTAAAATATTGCCCAGCCCCAGACTTTTTCTCGTTGGCATTTTTCTCAAGCAGCCCCTCATACAAGTTTCCAAGCCCCTCTTCTTTAGCCGAGTACCAGTCAAGGTCATCAATAGACTTGATAATCTTCTCCAAGTTTTTTGGCTCATCAATGTTGCTTCTGCTACCAGCATAAATTGCTCTAATACGCCCAGTACAAAATTCTCCAAACTCGCTCAAAATTGTATTGTAATATTTTTTAAGGTCTATACCTTGTTGCTTCGCTAGATTTTCCCAAGAATACTCCTCAATTACAAGGGGTATTTCACGAGTTTCATCTTCTATAATGCTGTCAGTTATATTTTCTTCTAGCCCTGTTTCACTCATCATCTTCAAAAATAAAATATACGTTAATTCTGTTACATATTGATGATACGTGATACCGTCGTCTCTTAAAACATGGCATAAATTCCATAGTTTTGATACAATTTCTTGATTTGTCATGATACGCTCCTATCATCATACAAATAGTCGTTTACCTCTTGTATGATATCCTCTAATTTGTTGTTAAAAATTTTATCTAGCTTGTTAAATCCACCGCTAATTTTAAAAGCACTTTCCTCAAATGTTTCTATATTTAAAATGTGGTTATTCAACATATGTGTCTCAATACGCTGTATCCACCGGCGTTCTATTTTACTAAATTTATGGTTTTTTGTCAACTTAGTAAATGCATTTTTTATACGATCTTCGTGATTAATAAGTGCACTTCCTATCGCCTGCTGACGCACCAAACTAATAATATCTGCAACAATATCCTCATTTTTCAGCTCAGATACAGCAGTATTAAGCTGTTTCTCGGTGAAATTGTATCTACCAAGTTCAATTTCAAGGCTTTTTAGTGCCTCTCTAGTTAGGGAACTAGGTTTTGTACAAATAATATTAAGAGCTATAATTTTATTCATATTATTTTTTATAAACTGGTTAAACTCATTTAAATAATCTTCAGGTGCCACGCCGTCCCCATACCCTCGTGAATGATCTATAAGTTCATCTTCCTTGTCTGAAATTATTAGCTTTCTACTTTTTCCACTCACGATATTATCCAACCAATCGAAAATTTCTTTTTTGTCTTGGATATGCTTAACAGCAGCAGCAGACGACATTTCTTTTAATTTGTCACAAAATTCCGATGGTGTTTGTCCATCAGCCGAATTTTTAAATTCGTTCAACATTTCTTCATTCATATTGTTGGCTTTTCGACGTAACTTAGCAACAATCATATCAACTTGATTTTGTTGCTTTTCTTTGTTTGTAGCAGTTTCAAACCCTTTAATAATGTCGTCAAATTTTGTCTTAACACTTGTCACAATTGGTTTCATCGTGCTAACTTCTTGCATAGACTCATATAACCCAACTGCGTCATAAATTTCAAAATGACTCTTACCTATTTGTGGACACAAACGAGTTGCACGCCCAATCATCTGTTCAAAAAGGATTCTTGACTTAACACGTCTCATAAATACCAGCGTATCAATCTCTGGCACATCAATTCCAGTTGTAAGCAAATCGACAGTTACAACAATGTTAGGATATTTTTCATTTTTAAAACGCTTAATAGCTTCCATAACTCTCTTTTTATCACCACCCCCAACTGAGCCTGTGATTTTAAGTATTGCCTCATTATCGATCTGGTAATCAGCATAAATTTCTTTTAATATTTTAACAATTAAGTCGGCATGTGCATCATTTGCTGCAAAAATGAGTGTTTTTCCATCTCCTTCTGGATTAATATCATTGGCGATTTCTTTTAACACAGTTCGATTAAAATTTTCAGTAATAACTTGTTTGTTAAATTTCTCCACATCAAATTTCAACTCATCTTCTAATTCATCACTATTAATAATTTTACCCGTACTAGGATCATAAATAGCAACTGTATCTCCTTCTTTATAGTTGATACCTTGTGTACTTAACTTAGTTTTTATTACATGCGGTGCATCGTGGTCAACTAAATATCCATTAACCACTGCTTCACGATAGCTATAACTAAATACAGGCAAACCAAATATTTGTGTTGTATGTAGAGCTGGCGTAGCTGTAACTGCAACTTTAACTGCATTAAAATAATCAATTACCATACGATATTTGCTCACATAATCATCTTGATTTCGATACAAAATTTCATCTTCATCCATATCTTTATCAAGTATATATCCCCTGTGTGCCTCGTCAATAACAATCAAATCATAATCTGAAACAGTAGGCTTATTGTCTGACTCGTTGTACATAATACGTTTAACAAGACTTTGTACTGTTGAAACATGAATTTTTGTTTCTCGTTGTATATCTTTTTCGCCCAGTCCTTTAATGTCATAAATCTCATCGATAGTCTTTAGATCTTCAATTTTAACTTCTTTAAATACGTCATTAGTTTGTTCTCCAAGAGCAGTACGGTCAACCAAAAATAATACTCGAGAAAATCTCTTACTTTTAATCATTCGATATATAAGACCTAGTAAAGTACGTGTCTTACCTGTCCCCGTAGCCATTGAAATTAGTACTCTGTCTTTTTGTTTTATAATAGCTCGTTCAATACATTCAATAGCCTTAACTTGATAATCTCGCAAGTTTAAACCATCTTCATCTGTAAGCAAATCATAAGATGTTGTTTCCAATTTATTATTTGCACTATCAACATCTTTATCTAAAAGTTCAATTATCCCATCTGGACTCATAAAACCTTGCAGAGCCTGTGAAATATTGTGTGATTTTCTTGCATCTAAAAACCATATTCCAGACTTTGTTTCAAGTTGCTTAAAATATTTTCGCCCATTTGTTGCAAACAAAAACGGAACTTTACATTCACCCCAATTGTCAATAATATAATCTTCATCTTCTTGTCTAATACATTTTGCATAATCTTTGCACTGATAATCAATTACTGATGACACGTCTGTCTGATATTTCTTTGCCTCAATAATTCCTACAAGTTTAAGCCCCACAAACAAAGCATAATCAACATATCCCCTCTTTGCCACTTTCGATGTTGTCGGCCATTCTGCAATAGCTAAGTTACGGCTTTTTTGTGGTCGTGTGCCTTTTGCATAAGTTAATGTATTTGTATCAGCTTCCCAACCTGCCTCGGCTAATTGTTCATCAATTAGACATCTAGTTTCTTTTTCGCTCAGCTTTATTTTAAATGCCACTTCTTTTGCTTTTTGCCTACGTTCACTTTTAGAAACCACTTTTCCTTGGCTTATATCAATAATTTGTCCCTCAAGTTGATTAATTTTTTGTTCTTGTGCTTGTAACATAGCTTCATATTCAGCAGAATTTGGTTTTTCCTCTGGGACAACAAAATCTGTTGCAACAAAAGTATAATCTCCATACGTTTCCATAAACCAATTTGCAAGTTTAAAAGCAAGTTCAACTAGCAATTTAGCTTGCCTGACATCTCCAAACCCGTCATGTACAGCTTTATTTCTGTTTGTACGTAACATAAACAATATATCTTCGATTTCTTGCGGTATCATACCCTCACTTTTTAATAATTTAATACGATTGGCATGCGTGTTGTCAAACTTTGGAGTCATCAGCCCATCAAGTTCAAACATAATATTAGTTAGTTTTTCTCCAAATAGACCTGATTTAATTATTGATATATTTGCATCGGCATATATATAGTGTTCAGCATTTTTACCTAATTCTGATAATAATTGCCATTTTTCTTGCAAAAATTTAAAATTAGACATTATATCTCCTCCTTTTGGTTGTCTTTACAACATTTATTATAACACATATCAAAAAAAGCAACTACACTTTTATCGTATAGTTGCTTTTTTATTAATCAATTTGTATCGCTCTAAGTTCGCCTTTTATATTTGAAACATTATCTATAATTTTGATATAATATGCCGTATTCGCCTTAACGCTATACGTTTGATACTGCTTGTCGTTGCCATTCACCGAAAACGATTGCACCAACTTATCTTTAAAAAGCCCTTGTTTATATAGTTCAACTCTTGCAGTGTTTGGACTGTGGTTCACATAATTGATATTCACATCGTTTGCGTTATCCCTAGGCGTAACAAATCCTGACGTTATATACGTTGAGTTTTCGCCACCAACTATGTTATATTTTTCAAATAATATCGTATTTTCTCCCGTTGGTATGTCCGTCGCTAGCACCGATGAACTTGTACTAAATACTAATAAAGTTAATGCTAATATTTTATAACTTTTCTTCATAAAATCACTCCTTATCTTAATGTTATTATTTTCAACTAAATGCAAAATTATGTTTTCCAAAATTAGGCACAAAAAAAGATATACATCAACGACATATATCTTAGTTTTATTAATATTTTTAGGCTATACAACTGTTAAATCTGGAATTTCTATTTTATTTCCATCGCTCCATAGACGTTGAATGCCATAAAAATCTGCATCCTCTTTGTAAAGCACATGCACAATTACCCCAAGGTAATCCAGCAAAATCCATCTTGCACTTACGTAACCTTCTTTTTGATGTGCAAAATATCCATCTTTCTCAAGCTGATACTCAAGTTCTTCTGCTGTCGCTTTAGTTTGTCTAACGTTTGAACATACTGCTATAACGAAATAATCTGTTAATGCTGTCAATTCTTTAACATCAATTAATTCAATGCTATCAACTTTCTTGCGGTTTAAAATATCTACAATTTTTGTTGCTAGAGCCTCTTGGCATTTTTCCATTCGCTAACCTCCGATTATTTATAAATTTTATACTCGCTTATAAGTTCATCTATAATTGGATGTATCGTCTGCTTCTTTTTTTCGACTACTTCTTTTGATAAAACAGATGCATAATACATTGCTCTATTTAAATCTTTATAACATATTTCTCTTAAAAAATCAAGACTCGGGTCTGCCCCACGACCAATTTCAATTGCATCAGCAAGATATACAATTTTCTCGATATCCGACATGTTTTTTCGCCCTGTAGTGTGATAACGTATACTATTTAATATGTCTTCATCATCAATTTTCCAATCTCGTTGTACCAATACTGCCCCTAATTTTCCGTGTTTTAGATGATTTGTTTCAAGCTCAAAGTTATCCCAACCTGCGTTATTTTTTTTATTTATACTATCCATTTCTGACGGGTCAATTTCTTTAGCCACGTCATGGAACAACGCTCCGATGTATGCTTTGTCTACGTCTACGCCATGTATCGTTGCAAGAAGTGTAGCACTTTGAACTACGCCAAGTGTGTGGCGGTATCGTTTTGCGGACATAACATTTTTCACATAGTCGTTCATTTCGTTAATTTGTGATAATGGTAAAGTTAACTTATTTTTATAGAGGTTATTATTGTCAATATATTGTCTAACAGCTTCTGGCACCATATATCTAATTGATTTAGATGTGTTCACTCGTTGTCTAATTTCAGTTGACGACAGATTTATTTCAGAAATATTAATTTTATGAATGTCAGCACCATAATCATTTGTCAGTTTTTCTATATGACAGCTTATTTCCTCTTCCCTATATCCTATTCTATTTATAACAATAAATGAACAGATTTTCAATAAATCTTTTGCTTTATGCCAATTTAATATACTTAACAAACTATCTGCTCCAACAATGAACGACAACTTTTGACCGTATTGTTTGTTAAGTTTTTTAATAGTGTCAATCGTATACGTTATTTTTTCGGTGTTAACTTCAATATCCGATATAAAAAATTTATTATTATCGTTGATAGCAAGTTGCGTCATCAAATATCTATGCTTTTTGTCCGTCACATCATTCTCTTGTTTGTGTGGCGGATTGCCAGACGGTATAAATAACACTGTATTTATATCGCACTGGTCTATCACAACTTCAGCCATAATTAAATGTCCCATATGAATAGGGTCAAACGTTCCCCCCATTATAGCTATTTTGTTCGCCTCCATCTAAAACACTCCCCCTTATTGTGGTAATGAAATTTTACTATTTTTTTTCGCTGGTTTAAATAAAACTATTTTTTTACCAATTACTTGAACTGGTATTGATTTTGTTCTTTCACTAAGCGTTTCGCAAATGTCTTTTGGGTCTAACATGCAGTTGTTTAACACGCTTACTTTTAAAATTTCTCTAGCGTCCAGTGCCTCACTTATTGCTTCTGTAAGCTCTGGCGTTACACCGTTTTTCCCAATTTGAAAACTTGCATCTATATTTTGTGCTATAGATCTCAAATGTGCTCGTTGTTTACTCGTTAATGTTTTCATAAATTCTTCCTTCTATTTGTAATAGTCAAATTCTAAATCGTAAATTCTAACTGTGTGACCTTCTTGTATTCCTGCATCTTCTAACGCTTGGATAATCCCTTTATCTTTTAAATAACGTTGGAAAAATGCAAAACCTTTTTCAGAATCAAGCGAAGTGTATCCAATCATTTTTTCTACACCAACACCTTCAACAACAAAGTAGCCTTCTTCAACTTCTGTAATTGTAAAGCTGTCACGTGCTTTTTCTTCTTCCTCAAAATCAGCTTCAAATATAACATCGTCAACTGGGACAGTGTCTAATATTGTTGCCACATCTTCAAGCAAATCTTGCAAATTCATATTTGCCGCCGCCGAAATTGGCACAACGTCCATATCAAACGCTTGTTTTAGTTTTTCGATATTTTCATCTGCACCGTCCAAATCTATTTTATTTGCAACTATAAGTTGAGGTTTAGTTTTTAGTATTTCTGGGTTGTATTCATCAATTTCTCTTTGAATTGTACGAATATCCTCAACAGGGTCACGTCCTTCAGAACCAGCTGCGTCAACAACGTGTAATATAACTTTTGTACGTTCAATGTGTCGCAAAAAGTCGTGCCCTAGCCCAACGCCTTCTGCCGCACCTTCGATAAGCCCTGGGATATCCGCCATAATAAATTGCTTTCCGTATCTATTTGTGACAACACCCAAATTTGGTGCAAGCGTCGTAAAATGGTAGTTTGCAATTTTGGGTTGTGCATTGCTCACCATTGATAGCAACGTTGATTTACCAACGTTTGGAAATCCAACAAGCCCCACATCTGCAATCATTTTTAGTTCAAGCGTTACCCAATATTCTTTTCCGTCCCTACCTTTTTCAGCATACTTTGGAGCTTGTCTAGTTGGTGTTGCAAAATGCTGATTGCCTTTTCCACCTTTTCCGCCCCTAAATATTATTTGTTGCTCGCCCTCTTTGTACAAGTCGGCAATAACTTTTCCGCTCTCAACTTCACGTATTATCGTACCTTTTGGCACTTTTATAACTAAATCTTGTCCATCTTTACCGTGGCAACGCTTTTTGCTACCAGCCTCTCCAACTTGGGCTTTGTAGTGGCGGTGGTGTCTAAAATTCATCAACGTGCTACAACTTGAGTCAACTTGAAAAATTATATGACCACCTCGACCGCCGTCTCCACCGTCAGGACCTCCATTTGGCACATATTTCTCTCTTCTAAAAGAAACATGTCCATCTCCCCCCCTACCAGATTTCAAAAATATTTTTACATAATCTACAAACATATTAATTCTGCTACTCAAAATATATTCAAATGTATACATATTGAGATTTTTCCTTTTTCACCGAACCTTATTTTGCCACTTTCTCGCTACTTTAATTTGATATAGTTCTCCAAAGGCTTAAATTCCGAACTAGCCATCCGTACATATATAA
>LNZQ01000116.1 GCA_002007315.1 Epulopiscium sp. Nele67-Bin004 | reverse complement strand
ATCAGCAAAAATCCAATATCCTGCATCCCTACTTTTATCTCTCTCCATCTATCCTTAGCACTCAAATGTAAAAAGGAGTTTTTACTTTCATGGACTAGTTCAGTGGATGCATCGGGGAACTACAACTTTATTTCATATTACAACCTTGTGTTGTAAACTTCAGCAACACGACTGAGATGTTTAATGCAACTTATATCTGCTGTCCCTTCGAATCAGCTCCCCTCGCTCACTGGAGCAGCTCCAGTCTGCACATGCACTCTGTGGCACAGCAGCCTTCAGTGTTAAAAGACTTTTAATGTGCAACCCATCAGAGAGCACTCTGAGCAGAACACTGCGTTAAGACTACAGAGTGGCGACTACAGACAGAGAGGCAGCTGCATCAGAGCGCTACAAGAATATATGTTGATGATACAATGAGTTATATTCATCAAATAAAGTTGATCTTATAAGAAAAAAGACGAACTCGTTTCATTTGATGACTCATTTTACTCAAACTGAAGATTTTGTTTGATAGTTTTCTAGGATGACTACGTCATTGAAATCTGAAATGAGAAATTTTAAGCTTTATTCTAAATCCTCAATGAAAGATCTGACGTTTAAGAATAAGCGGTACAGCCCCAGTAACCACAGTGTGATTTGGTTCTAACATTCACAGTTCTCTACAGGCACAATATCATATGATGGTCACAGCAGTGAACGAGTCAGACTAACTTTTCTGGGGAAGAAGCTCTAATCTCTAGTGTCTAGTATCATCACACAGTAATGCAGCATTAGATCCTGAGTGTCAGAGTTAAAGATAAAGACCGATCTCGACCAGTGAAAGTTACATTTGATTTTTCTACAGTCTACTTACAAACAAACTCTGTTCTACCAGTCTTTGGTTAATTAGTGCATAGTTGTGACAATAAATAAGGCACTTCTTTCTTTTTTTCTACCTACCACTTTTCTGGAGTCTTATGTTGTTTTTCCAGCGTTCCTTGCGCTGATAAAAGCCATGCCGTGAGTTCTGAAGTGCGTGTTCAGATCTGATGCCTTTTCAAATTGTCTGTGGCACACCTTACAGGCCAGTGTGCCATCTTCTTCTATCCCCTGAGAGGAGGGTGATGCTGGTGCAGAACTGTCCAAAGAGCTCTTCTCATCATGGTTCCTGCTGTTACCAGGGGAAGGAGCTGCAGGCACGCTGAGGGACTGCTGGCTGTCGGTGAATGTATTTCTCACTTTGTGGGTGATGAAGAGATGGCGTGACAAGGAGAACGAGGATGCAAAGCAGGTGCCGCACTGTAGACACTGCTGACTGCCGCCCTCCGTTCCTCCTCGCCGGTGCTGGCTGATATGCTCGAGGAACAACGCCTGGTCTTCTGTGGTGAAGCCGCAGGGGGCACAGCGGAACCCAGACTCGGGAGCGGAATAAGGGGCAGGAGCAGAGGACTGTGACTTCTTCGCCGGACTCACCCCATCTGTGGACTCTTCATCCTGCTCCATCTTTACTGCTCCTCTTCGTCTCCGGCGAGCCCCCAAACTGCTGTCCTGTTCTGAGGAACTGTCGGCGTCGTCTCCACCTCCCTGCAAAAGGAAATCAAGTTGGTTACTGGCATCTCTGTAAAAGTGTCTCCTGTTTGACATCTAGAAACAAATCCAAAAGTGTCTTTACCATCAGGGTGTCCAGGCTTTCTGTGTTCATGCTGTGTCTCAGCTGAACATGCCTCTCCAACAACCAGAAGTTATCAAAAATAACGATTTTGGCAAAAAATCGAAAGTTTTAAACTCAAAAGATATATACAAATTTCCGAATACAAACTTACTTGATTTTGATAACGATGGAGAAACAAAAATCAACAACGCAGAATTGATGGATCAAGCAAAAAAGCTTGAGGAAACGTTGGCAAGTTTTGGAGTTGAGGCTAAAGTTTTGCAAATTCACAAAGGCCCATCCGTAACTAGATATGAACTTCAGCCAAAACAAGGCGTTAAAGTTAGCAAAATTGTTAATTTAGCAGATGATATCGCTCTAAATCTTGCATCGTCGGGAATTCGTATCGAAGCCCCTATCCCTGGAAAATCTGCAGTTGGAATTGAAGTTCCAAATAGCGAAACAGAAATGGTATATTTAAAAGATGTCATCGAGTCGGAAGAATTTGAAAAGTTTCCATCAAAATTGGCATTTGCAATAGGGAAAGATATCGCAGGAAAACCAGTCATTGCTGATATTGCAAAAATGCCACATGTTTTAATTGCAGGAGCAACAGGTTCTGGTAAAAGTGTATGTATAAACACGCTAATTACTAGTATTTTGTATAAATCTACCCCAAAAGAAGTTAAACTAATTATGATTGACCCGAAAGTTGTTGAACTTAGCGTGTATAACGGCATACCGCATTTGTTAATTCCTGTTGTGACCGACCCAAAAAAAGCCGCAGGTGCATTACACTGGGCAGTAAACGAGATGACAAAAAGATATGCTGCTTTTTCGGAAAACAACACACGAGATATGACAAGTTATAATAAAAAAGTAAAAGAGCCTAGCCTAACTATGCCACAAATTGTTATTATTATAGATGAGCTTGCTGACCTTATGATGACTGCTGCAAAAGAAGTTGAAGATTCAATTTGTAGGTTGGCACAAATGGCTAGGGCAGCGGGAATTCATCTTGTAATTGCTACGCAGCGACCATCTGTTGATGTAATCACAGGGGTAATTAAAGCTAACATTCCATCAAGACTGGCGTTTGCCGTGTCATCAGGGATAGACTCTCGCACTATACTTGATATGCACGGTGCTGAAAAGTTGCTTGGAAAAGGAGATATGTTGTTTAATCCGATTGGAGAGGCAAAACCGCTACGAATTCAAGGTGCGTTTATATCCGACACAGAAGTTGAAGCGATAGTTGAATCTGTTAAAGGCAATGTGCAACCAAAGTATGACGAAGCAGTTATTGAAAGCATTGAAACACCACAAGAAGCAACTGTTTTGGCTGATGAAGATGCCCTTGTGCCTGAAGCAATTGGGCTTATTGAAGGCAAAGAAACAGCATCAATTTCTATGTTACAACGTTGCTTAAAAGTTGGATTTAACCGTGCATCAAGAATTATGGACGACCTTGAAGCTAGGGGGCTAGTAGGACCAGATGAAGGCAGTAAGCCTAGAAAAGTTATTTTAAAGGAGACACTAAATGAAAACTGATATTGAAATCGCACAACAAGCACATATGTTACCTATAATGGAGGTGGCAAAAAATCTTGGAATAGATGAAAGATTTGTAGAACAATACGGAAAATATAAAGCGAAAATTAGCAACGACTTGATCGAATTTTTATCATTAAAAAAGAAGAAAGACGGAAAATTAGTTTTGGTTACAGCAACAAACCCAACGCCAGCAGGTGAGGGCAAAACGACAATTACAGTTGGTCTTGGTCAAGCACTTTGTAAAATTGGTGAAAATGCAATAGTTGCACTTCGTGAACCGTCGCTTGGACCTTGTATGGGAATAAAAGGCGGTGCAGCAGGCGGTGGTTTGGCTCAAGTTGTACCGATGGAAGATATAAACTTGCATTTTACAGGTGATATTCACGCAGTTGGGGCGGCAAACAACTTGATTTCGGCGATGATTGACAACCATATCCACCAAGGTAATGCACTAAATATTGATAAAGAAAATATCACTTGGAAAAGATGCGTTGATATGAATGACAGGTCGCTTAGAGAAGTTGAAATTGCGTTAGGACCTGATATAAATGGAGTTCCACGTAAAGACGGCTTTATGATTACAGTTGCCTCTGAAGTTATGGCGATACTTTGTCTTGCGACTGATTTAGAAGATTTAAAAAATAGATTAGGAAATGCAATTGTTGGCTATACTTTAGATGGGGCACCTGTGACAGTAGGCGATTTGAATGCTCAAGGGGCAGCGGCAACGTTGCTAAAAGACGCTATCAACCCGAACTTAGTTCAAACTCTTGAAAATACGCCAGTGTTAATGCACGGTGGACCATTCGCAAATATTGCACACGGGTGCAACAGCGTTCGTGCAACTAAGCTTGGACTAAAACTTGCTGACATAACAGTTACAGAAGCAGGCTTTGGGGCTGACCTTGGAGCAGAAAAATTTATGGATATAAAATGTCGTATTGCTGATATAAAACCAGATGTTATCGTGCTTGTAACAACGATTAGAGCACTAAAACACAATGGCGATGGCGATTTAAAAGAAGGTAGCAAAAACCTTGAACGCCACATCACAAACTTAGCGAAATTTGGAGTTCCTGTAATCGTTACGCTTAACATGTTTGTAACAGATGAGCTTGAAGATGTAAGTTTCTTGAAAGCAGTTTGTCACAAGCTTGATACAGTGTTTACAGTGTCAAAAGTTTGGGAGTTTGGTGGCGATGGCGGTATCGTTCTTGCAAATGCTGTAATGGACGCACTTGAAAACAAACCTAGCGAGTTTAAATATTTATATGAAACTTCTCTTAGTATAGAAGAAAAAATTAATACGATTGCAACATCAATTTACGGTGCGGAAAACGTTGAAATTATGCCACAGGCAAAAGAAGTGATAGAAAAGCTTGAAAAAATGGGCTTTGGAGATTTGCCAGTATGTATGGCTAAAAACCCAGCGTCATTTACAGATGACCCAAAAGCACTTGGTGCACCAACTGGATTTACGACGACTATAAAAGAAGTTCGTGTTTCGGCTGGGGCAGGGTTTGTTGTTGCACTAACAGGCAACGTTATGGTTATGCCAGGACTTCCAAAAAAACCAGCTGCAGAAGGAATAGATATAGATAAAAAAGGTGTAGTGAAAGGATTGTTTTAAATGAAAACTAAAATCATTGATGGGGCAAAAATTTCGGCGACAATTAAAGACGAGCTAAAAGATCAAGTAGCCAAGTTAAACGAGCAAGGCAAAAATGTAGGGATTGCAGTAGTTATCGTGGGGGATAATCCAGCATCAAAAGTGTATGTGGCGAACAAAGAAAAAGCGTGCCACTATATTGGTATTAAGTCTTTTTCGTACAAGTTGCCAGAAGAAACACCACAAAAAAGTTTGCTTGAACTTATAGACACGCTTAATAGTGACAACACTGTCAACGGAATTTTGGTACAACTACCACTGCCATCTCATATAGACGAAAACCAAGTTATTCAAGCGATTGCACCACAAAAAGACGTTGATGGGTTTCACTTGCAAAACGTTGGTGCACTACTTGTTGGAACAGATGGATTTGTAAGTTGCACGCCAGCAGGAATTATTGAACTTCTAAAACGCTATAATATAGAAGCAACTGGCAAAAAGTGCGTCGTTGTTGGACGTAGCAACATAGTTGGTAAGCCGATTAGTATGTTGTTACTTAGAGAAAATGCAACGGTAACAATGTGTCATTCAAAAACAGCTGATTTGACAGCTGAGCTTAAACAAGCAGACATAGTGATTGTGGCTGTTGGTAAACCAAACGTTGTAACGGGTGATATGATAAAACAAGGAGCAGTAGTAATAGACGTTGGAATAAATCGAACTGACGAAGGAAAGTTGTGTGGGGATATTGATTTTGCGTCTTGTCAAGGGATTGCCGAGTATATTACACCTGTACCAGGTGGAGTTGGACCTATGACTATTGCTATGCTTATGAAAAATACAGTAAAATCTGTAATGTAAACAGTTGGGACGCTTTTGCGTCCCACATATAAATGGAGGAAATTAGAATGACAGTAGCTTTTGTATCTTTAGGGTGTGACAAAAACCTAGTTGATAGCGAACATATGCTTGGTTTGCTGCATGAAGGGGGGTTCACACTAACTGCCGATGAACATTTGGCACAGGTACTTGTTGTAAATACTTGTTGTTTTATTGAAGATGCAAAACAAGAAAGTATTGATCAAATATTAGAAGTGGCAGAATACAAAGAAACAGGCAAATGTAAAGCACTAATTGTAACAGGTTGTATGGCACAACGTTATAAAGAAGAAATTTTGGCTGAAATGCCTGAAGTTGATGCAGTTGTCGGAACGACTTCGTATGACCAAATTGTTAAAATAGCAACGCAAGTGCTTGAGCAAAAAGGAATTAAAGTACAAGAATTTAATCATATTGATAGAGAGCATCTTGAAAATATGCCACGAATTTTAACGACAGCTGGATATTTTGCTTATATAAAAATTGCTGAGGGTTGCGACAATAGATGTACGTATTGTATTATTCCGCAACTTAGAGGTAAATTTAGAAGCCGTCCAGAGGAACAAATTCGTAGCGAAGTTGAACGACTTGCACAAGATGGAGTTAGTGAAGTTATTTTGGTTGCACAAGACACAACGATGTACGGAACTGACTTATCAAATGATAATTCGTTAGCAAAGCTTATTCGCACAATTTCTGAAGTTGAAGGCATCAAATGGATAAGATTGTTGTATTGTTATCCAGAAAATATAACTGATGAACTTATTGAAGAAATTAAAACTAACGACAAGGTGTGTAAATATATAGACATGCCTATTCAGCACGCTGCCGATCCAGTGTTAAAACGAATGCTTAGACGAAGTAGCAATCAAAACTTGCGTGAAACTATCGGAAAACTTAGAGATGCTGTGCCAGACATTGCGATACGTACAACTCTTATAGTTGGTTTCCCTGGTGAAACAGAGCAAGATTTTGAGGAGCTTTGCGACTTTGTGGAAGATATGCGATTTGATAGACTTGGCGTGTTCACATATTCTCAAGAAGAAGGGACACCAGCAGCTAAACTTAAAGAACAGATTGATGAAGAAATTAAACTTGAGCGTAAAGATATAATCATGTCGTTACAAAGCCAAATATCATCTGAAATTACTAGAAATAAAGTTGGTATGGAGATGGAAGTTTTAATTGAAGGAAAAATCCAAGATGAAGATGTGTATATTGCAAGAACGTACCAAGATGCTCCAGACGTTGATGGTCAAGTGTTTGTGCAATATGAAGGAGAGCTTATTTCTGGTGATTATATTGCTGTAAAAATAGTTCATGCAGATGAATATGACCTAATTGCGGAGGTAATTGAGGAGGATTTTTAAATGAATATTGCAAATAAGTTAACAATGTTGCGTATAGTATTAGTATTTGTTTTTATGTTTGTCATATGGGTGCCGATGTTTCCATTAGAAACGACGTTATGGGTTGCACTTGCTATATTTATTGTTGCTAGTGTAACAGATTTTTTGGACGGGTATTTAGCTAGAAAATTAAATTTAGTTACAAATCTAGGGAAATTTATGGATCCGCTTGCAGATAAAATGTTAGTTACAGCTGCAATGATAGCACTTATAGACCTTGGAACGCTTGTTCCTAACGGGGTGCTACCTGCTTGGATTGTGTTGCTAATATTGCTTAGAGAGTTTGCAATATCAGGTGTGCGACTTGTTGCCGCAAATCATAACATTGTTGTGGCAGCAAACAACTTAGGAAAAATTAAAACAGTACTACAAATGGCTATGATAATAGTATATTTATGTCCATATTCTAACGCTATATTACAAACTGTTGCAATAGTATTAGCATATTTGGCACTTATATTAACGTTATTATCAGGTGGAAAATATTTAATTGATAATAAACATGTTTTTAGTGAATAAGATAAGGGGGTAACTATGAACGTAATTTCAGATTTCAAACCGCAAACACAAATTAAGGGCTATTATTTAGTCAAAAACAAACAAATTTTAAAAAATAAAAACGGTAAAGACTTTGTATCGTTAAAAGTACATGATGCTACAGGCAATGCAGATGCAAAAATTTGGGCACTGCATAGTGGTATAGCTGAATTTGAAAGTAACGATATAGTTTATATTGAAGGGGAACTTGTTTTGTTTCAAGAACACATTCAACTAAATGTGTTTAAACTAAGAAACAATGTTACAGATGAGTGCGATTTGTCAACACTTATACCACACACAAAAAAAGATGTATTCAAACTAGAAGATAAACTTTTTGCACTTATTGATGAGCTGCAAGATGAGCATTTGAAAAAGTTGCTTGAAGGAATTTTTTATAATGAAGCTACACACAAAAGCTTTTTGCTCCAATCAGCAGGGAAGTCTGTTCATCATGCGTATTTAAATGGGCTGCTTGAGCATACAATATCTGTTACAGAAATAGGAAAACATTTGTGTGGATTTTACGATAATGTTAACCAAGAAATAGTTGTGGCAGGTTGTTTGTTACATGACTTGGGCAAACTGAAAGAACTTTCGGGATTCCCAACTAATGATTATACTGATGAAGGGCAACTGCTTGGGCATATCGTTATGGGTTATGAGATGGTTGCGATAGAAATTGCGAAGTATCCTGACTTCCCAACGGAATTAGCTGTAATTTTGAAACATATTTTGGTTTCACATCATGGTGAGCTTGAATATGGTTCACCAATACGCCCCAAATGTATAGAGGCTATGATTGTTCATCTTGCTGATTATACTGACTCGAGAATAAAAATGGTTGAAGAATTTATTGACAATTCAAACGAAAGTCAATATGCAGGGTTTCACAAGTTATTAAATAGAAACATTAGGAAAACAAATTATGCAGGACAACAAAAAACGCATATCAGCGAGTGAAGTTAATAAATTCACATATTGCCCATATCAATGGTATTATGGACGCAAATACGGAGCAAGCAATTTGCTTCGTATTGCAAAACAACATAAAAATATTGATACAGTGCAAAAACAAACGAATAATTTTGAAAGGGGCAATAAGTTTCATAGTGACTATCATCACAAGTATAAGCACGAACAAGTTAAACGCACGATAATTATAATAATAGCAGTTATAATTGTTATGATTCTTATAAGTATTATAATATGATTTTAAAAGTTATAGATAAACAAGAAATAGGGGTTAGGGGTGCTAAAATAATTTATGCCGATGAAAATGGGGGTAAACTTTTGGTTGCCCCTAACCTTAATTTGCATGGAAAGCCAGACTATATATTTAAAAAGCTTTTTTCGCTTATTCCGCTAGAATTAAAAAGTGGGACGCTAAAATCAGATACACCACATATGGGCGATTTACATCAACTAGTTGTATATTTTTTGATAATTGAAGAAGTGTACAAAAAGCGTCCACCATATGGAAAATTAGTTTATAAAAATAAAACAATAGTTGTAAAAAATACGAAACAACTCCGTAAAGAAACACTTAACCAAATTGAACTTATGCGAAAAATGCTTGATGGAGAAACGATAATTAAAGAAGATGGCTGTTACAAGACGTACGCAAAATGCAAAAGCTGTGTTTGTAGAGATACTGTTTGTGATAGACCAAAAAAATAGGAGAGAACATGAACAAAAATGAATGTTATAAATTAGAAATTGTAGATATAAGCAGCGAGGGTATGGGCGTTGGTAAGCATGACAATTGTGCTGTGTTTGTGCCAAATACGATTATGGGTGATGTAGTTGAGGCGAAAATTATAAAAGTTGCTAAAAATTATGCCGTTGGAAAGCTGTTAGAAATTATAGAGCCATCGGAGTTTAGAAAAGATACGTCTTGCGAAATTGCGGGCAAGTGTGGAGGGTGTCAACTGCAAAATGTGACATACACAAAACAACTTGACTGGAAACGAAAACGTGTGCAAGATGCAATTAAACGTATCGGCAAACTTGATGGGATAACTGTGCTACCGACTATCGGAATGGACGAGCCTAGCCATTATCGCAACAAAGCCCAATATCCGATACGCAAAGTTGATGGCAAAATTCAAATTGGATTTTTTGAAAAACGTAGCCACACTATTGTAGATTTAAACGAATGTATGATACAAGATAGTCGCAATACTGAGATTATAAAAATTGTGCGTAACTTTTTGGAGCAAAATAATATTTCTATATATAAGGAAGAAACTCATAAAGGATTGGTTAGACATTTACTTATAAAAACGAGCTATCATTTTGATGACATTATGGTGTGTGTCGTTGTTAATGGTGAGAAGTTGCCACATAGCGACAAGTTAGTTGATGGTTTGAAAAACATATGTAGTAGTATATGTATTAATGTTAACACTACAAAAGGAAATACGATACTTGGAAATAAGTCGATTGTGTTGTTTGGTGAGGAGTACATCGAAGATAAAATTGGTGAGTTGACGTTTAAAATATCGCCACTTACATTTTTCCAAGTTAACCCGCTACAAACTGAAGTGTTGTATAGCAAAGCTTTTGAATTTGCAAGGCTTACTGGAAGCGAAACTGTGTTTGATGTGTATTGCGGGATTGGGACGATATCGCTATTTGTTGCAAAGCAAGCTAAAAAAGTGTATGGCGTTGAAATAGTTGAGTCGGCTATCGAAAATGCTAAACAAAATGCAGTGGCGAATGGGATTGAAAATGCTGAGTTTTTTGTTGGGAAAGCTGAAGATGTGGTTACTGATTTGTATGGCAAAGGGGCTACGGCTGATGTTGTTATCGTTGACCCACCACGAAAAGGGTGTGATGAAAAGTTGCTTGATACGATAATGAGTATGTCGCCAAAACGTATAGTGTATGTGTCATGTGACCCTGCGACGCTGGCTAGGGATTTGGCGTATATAAAAGGGTATGCAGTTGAAGTTGTGCAACCTGTGGATATGTTTCCACATACTAATCACGTTGAAAATGTGGTGTTGCTAAGTAAGGTTGAATAAGAAACATGGAGGATTTGTGATGAATACAAGAGGGAAAAGTATTAATCTATTTCTAATAGATGGAGATGCAAGTGGAAGAATTAAGTGCACTTTAGCGAATTGGACGGGAATTGCATACAAAATTCCAAGAACCGAATTAGACAAATGTAAAGATAGAAATGATCTTAAACAGAGTGGGGTTTATTTTTTATTTGGAACTTCAGAAGATGATGGTAAAAATGTTGTATATATTGGGCAGGCAGGTGTAAGAAAAAATGGCGAAGGGCTTTTAAATAGACTGCAAGAACATAAGAGGGATTCTAATAAAGATTATTGGACAGAGGCTGTTGTTTTTACCACAACTAATAATTCTTTTGGTCCAACAGAAATAAGCTATTTAGAAAATAAGTTCTGTTTTCTTGCTAGCAACGCAAAGCGGTATAAGGTTAAAAATGGAAATGAGCCTACAGTGGGGAACGTTACTGAAGAAAAAGAAAGTGAACTAGAAGAGTTTATTGACTTTGCACAAATTATTATAGAAACTTTAGGGCATAAGATTTTTGTACCACTTATAAATCCAGTGGGCAATGAAACTAAAGATAAATCTGATATTTCAGAGTGTCATTTTTATTTAACTAGAAAAAGCAGAAAAAGTGGAAAAACTATTGAAGCAGTTTGTCAACAAACAAAAGAAGGATTTGTCGTATTAAAAGGTAGCAGTATAGAAATTATTGATTCATCAAATATCCCTCTAGGAGTTAAAGAAGCACGTAGAAATGCTGAAATTGACTCAGATGGAATTTTGCAGGAAGACATTCTGTTTAAGAGTCCATCTTATGCAGCAGGATTTGTAGTAGGCGGTCATGTTAATGGGCTAACAGAATGGAAAACGCAGGACGCAAAGAGATTAAAAGATATTGACTTATGATTTAGAATAAGTGGAAAAATAAGCATATAAAATTCTCATTAAACATGGTATAAGTATTAATTATACTGTGTTTTTTATTTTCAGAGAGGTGTACAAAGGATAACAAACGAAATATTAAATATACTATATCTGATAGTGGACAAAACGATCGTGTTCAAAGTCAGCTTATCGACAACAAGCTGATTATCTAGAAAAATTTTATAATAATACTTTAAAAAAGTCATTATGAGCATTTCACCCGCTTAATATTGGCTTTTTTGTTCTATTCTAGTTTACATTTATATAAATATAACATATAATATCTATATAAATGTAAAGATGGGAGGCAGTAGATATAGACATTAACCCAATAATTTATAATGAGCTTAAATGTAATAATAATATGATAACTACGGCACAAGTAGCTAAATTAGGATTTTCACGAACTTTACTTTCAAACTATGTAAAGCAGGGTTTGCTTGAAAGAAGTCAACAAGGAGTTTATATATTAGCTGATGAAATTCAAGATGATATGTATGCTATTAAGTTGCGTTCTAAAAAAATTGTTTTTTCTCATGATAGTGCAGTTTTTTTGTTAGGAATATCAGAAAGAACTCCTTTTGAACATTCTGTAACGATACCTAGTAATGCCTGTTTGCCTAATACTATTAGCAATGAGTGTCAATGTTATTATATTAAACCAGAGTTGCATCACCTAGGAGTTATTACCGTAGCTACAACTTTTGGTAATGAGGTAAGAACTTATAATTTAGAACGAACTGTATGCGACATGATACGTTCAAGAAATAAACTTGAAGAAGAGTTGGTTATAGGTGCGACACGTTCGTAATTGAAAAGATTACGCTCTAGTTAAGTCGTTAAAATAACTAGACAACTAATAATTCGAGTAGTAGAATGATGGGGTAACGCCCTGAAATGCTACCCTTAATACTCCGAATAGCGTTTTATTGAGTAAACAATAAGAGGTTATAAGCTCGGTGAAGTCGGCTGAGAGCGTACCCAAGTACTAGAAAGTTTAGTAACGGAAAAGTGAACCAGAGGTGGTCAAGTACGTGATAGGTCGGAGGTCTATAAAATATCTATGGTTAGAATGGCAAGGAATTGCCCGACAAAGTTTCGAGTGTTAGGGTCTAAACCAACACTATATAGAAATGTATAGGACTACGAAAGTAGGGTTAGTGAGGTAAAGTAAAATTCTAAAATATGAAATACCTTATAATGTTAAAGGCATTATCAAGCTAACAGGCTTATAGAAACGACCTAAGGATATATGTAAAGATAGAATTATTGGAACGTGGAAAGCTAAGAATATGGAGGGTTTACTCCCAATGAAATAGTATCTTATAAGCTTTATAAAAGTGAAATAGATTTAATCTTAGTGAGAGTAGGGTTAAAGTACCGAAAAGCTTTATAGTGACGTATAAAGAAAGAAACTATGATAATAAGTAGTGAAGGGAAAGACCCAAGACTAATTTAATACAAAGTAATAAATTATAATAATTGAATAATCAATGGTTCTGGTGTGACTAAAAGAGTGAACTCGCTAAGACAGGAGGAAACGACATTGGCTAAAAAACCATTAAAGAAACAACTATTAAGAAATAACGAATACTACGACATACAAAATGAATTTGATAAATTATACGAACAATCTCTAAGTAACAAAAAATTTAAAGATTTAATTCCATTAATAGTATCTGATACAAACATTGATTTAGCTTATAGAAATATTAAAAACAACGATGGTAGTACTACTAAAGGAACAGATAAGCACACAATAGCAGATTATGAAAATATGGAAAAACAAGAATTTAGAGAGCTAGTAAGAAGTAGAATGATAAATTATTTCCCAAAAAGTGTTAGGAGGGTAGAAATACCTAAACCTAATGGTAAAACCAGACCTTTAGGAATACCTTGTATGATAGACCGTATAATACAACAATGTATAAAACAGGTAATAGAGCCAATTTGTGAGGCTAAATTCCACAAGCACTCATATGGATTTAGACCTAATAGAAGTACCAGACACGCAATAAGTAGGAGTATGAGTCTAATAAACTTAAATAAACTTCATTATGTAGTGGATATTGATATTAAAGGATTTTTCGATAATATTAATCATAGTAAACTTCTAAAACAAATGTGGACACTAGGTATACAAGATAAGAATTTACTAGAGGTCATAAAGAAAATTTTAAAATCAGAAGTAGAGGGATTAGGAGTTCAAACAAAAGGAACACCACAAGGCGGAATAATAAGCCCTCTATTATCAAACATCGTTCTTAATGAATTAGATTGGTGGATAAGTGACCAATGGGAAACTTTTGAAACTAAACATAATTATACAAGAATGAAAGGAAAATCAGTAGACAACACAGGTAAATATATAGCGCTGAAAAAAAGTAAGCTAAAAGAAATGTTTATTGTAAGATATGCAGATGATTTTAAAATATTTTGCCGTGATTATAAATCAGCACAAAAAGTTATGTTTGCCGTTAAAGAATGGTTATTAGAAAGATTAGGACTAGAAATTAGTCCTGAAAAATCAAAAATAACAAATGTTAGAAAAGGCAAAACAGAATTTTTAGGCTTTAACCTTTGGGCTGAGAAAAAAGGCAAAGACAAAAAGGGAAATAATAAGTATGTATGTCAAAGTAGAATGACAAAAAAGAAAAGGATAGAAATAACCAACAATCTCAAAAAGCAGGTTAAAACTATCCAAAAAAAATCCAACTCTTATGAAGTCAACAAATTAAATTCAATGGTGTTGGGTGTCCATAACTATTTTAGCACAGGGACAAATGTAAGTAAAGATTTTGCAGAAATAAACTTTTTTGTCACAAGAGTCATTGATAATAGATTATCTTTAGAGGAAAATCCAAAGAAAAGCAAAACATATGAAGAGCTTTACGGAGGATATAACGGAAAATTAAGAGGTTTATGTGGAGTGTGTATATTCCCAATATATGGAGTTAAGCATAGAAATCCAATGAATTTTAGTCAAGACACTTGTAATTATACAGTAAAAGGACGAGAAAAAGTTCATAAAAATGTAAATCTAGTAACAGGGTTAAGAGATTATTTAATACACAACAACTGGCACGACAGCGTAAAACTAAGTGATAATAAAATAAGTTTAATCGCAGGTCAAAAAGGAAAGTGTGGAATAACAAAGGAACCTCTGGAAGTAGGATTTATGGAATGTCATCATAAAATCCCACGTAGTAAAGGTGGAACAGATGACTACAAAAATCTTATCTGGTTACATTCGGATATTCACAAGCTAATACACGCAACAAAAGATGATACAATAAAGAAATATTTGGAACTGTTATCATTAGACAGTAAACAACTTAAAAAAGTTAATTCTTTAAGGGTAGAAGTAGGAAATTCAATTATTAAAAAGTAGTATTAAATTAGTTGGAACGCCGTATGAAGGGAGACTTTCACGTACGGTGTGAGGCAGGGGGAAAATTGGAGATAATTTCAAATTTTTACCTATTGCTATAAACTATTAAGAAGTACGCTAGACTAAAAGAAAAAGATTTGAATCTACTTTCTCAGTATAGTCAAATTTTTAAAGTAGAAAAAATACTAAGAAGGTATATGGAGGTACTATTATGAGTAGAAACGCTATGAGCCTAAAAGCTAAAATAAAAAACTATGCTAAAGTGACAAAGCTACCAGCACAAGTAGTTTTACAAAATTATATGTTTGAGTGTTTTTTGAATAGGCTATCTAGTTCTAAATATCAGGAAAAGTTTGTTATTAAAGGTGGTGTGCTAATAGCGTCAATTGTAGGATTAGATACTAGAGCAACTATGGATTTAGATACTACAATTAGAAACTTGCCTTTAACGGAGGAAAAAATTATTGATGCACTTAATGAGGTGTGTAATATCGATAAAAGTGATAGTATTATTTTTGAAATAAAAGGTATAGAGTCTATACGTAAAGACGATATTTATGGGGGCTATACTGTAAAGTTAATAGCTATTTATGATACAATCAATACACCTTTAAATATAGACATATCAACGGGAGATGTTATTACACCAAGTCCTATACAATATGAATTAGTAGGACTTTTTGACGAAAGTTTATCTATTAGGTTATGGGGATATAACATTGAAACGGTATTAGCAGAAAAAGTAGAAACAATACTAAGTAGAGGGGTATTCACTACTAGACCTAAAGATTTTTATGATATCTACATACTTTGCACAACACAACAATTTAGTAAGAAATTATTTCAAGACGCATTAGTAGCAACTGCAACACATAGGGGAACTTTAGAAAGAATATCTAGAACAGATGATATTATTAATGACATTAGTAAAAATAAAGAGCTGATTAATAATTGGGTTAAGTATCAGAAACAATTTGATTATGCTAAAACTATTTCTTATGAAAGCATTATTGAGATGATAAAAATGTTGTTGCGTAACTATAAGTAATTGTATGTACAGTATTAAATTAAATAGCTTTAAACGAGCCATTGTTAGCGTCCACGCCTAATAGTGGCTTTTGTTACGTTCGTTAGACAATGCAGTAATATAAACAAAATATAGTAAATGTTGGAGCTAAAATTTACTATATTTTCCAATTTATCTTTGAAATGTAACTATGCATATGATATAATTAGAAACAAATAATTAAATTTAGTATTGAGTAAAGTAGACAAAGAGGGATTGGTGTAAAATGGCAATAGAAATTAAATTAAAACATGATAATTTGGAAAATAGTACGCAAGTTTATGTTGATGATGTATTAATAGATTTGAATTATATTAATGGAAAGGGCATATCAAAGTGGTTTGACAAAGTGCAGACAGGACGCTTTGTGTGGCGTGGATTTATTAATGAGGTCAATAGAAAAATTGGTTCTACAGGAGAAGATGTTATATATGATTTTGATGGGGATGAACTAAGTAAATCGGAATTTTATGAATGTTTAAAATCAGAAGGTATTGAGGTTAAAAGAAATATTGATAGTAAAGATACTGGTGAAAAAAATTATTATTTAGCTGAAAAAGAAAAATCTGAGGGTAACTTAGAAATGGCTTATGAGTTTTATCTAAAAGCAGCCGAACAAGGTCATGAAGATGCCCAATATAACTTAGGAATATGCTATGACTATGGACAAGGTGTGCAGAGGGATAAAGAAGAAGCTGTAAGATGGTATAGAAAAGCAGCCGAACAAGGTCATGTTGATGCTCAATATAATTTAGGAATATACTATGAATTTGGAATAGGTGTGCAGAAGGACGAAAAAGAAGCTGTAATATGGTATAAGAAAGCAGCTGAACAGGGAGATGCAGATGCTCAGTGTAATTTAGGCGTATGCTATAAATATGGAACAGGTGTGCAGAAGGATGAAAAAGAAGCTGTAATATGGTATAGAAAAGCAGCCGAACAAGGATATGAAAGAGGTCAATATAATTTAGGAACATGCTATTACAATGGAACAGGTGTACAGAAGGATGAAAAAGAAGCTGTAATATGGTATAGAAAAGCAGCTGAACAAGGAAATGTAAATGCTCAATGTAATTTAGGCGTATGCTATTACAATGGAACAGGTGTGCAGAAGGATGAAAAAGAAGCTGTAATATGGTATAGAAAAGCAGCTGAACAAGGTTATGCAGATGCTCAATATAATTTAGGAATATGCTATGCCAATGGAATAGGTGTGCAGAAGAATGAAAAAGAAGCTGTAATATGGTATAGAAAAGCAGCCGAACAAGGATATGCAGAAGCTCAATGTAATTTAGGCGTATACTATGAATACGGACAAGGTGTGCAGAAGGATGAAAAAGAAGCTGTAATATGGTATAGAAAATCAGCTGAACAAGGATATGTAATAGCACAATATGTATTAGGAGCATGCTATTACAATGGAATAGGTGTGCAGAAGAACGAAAAAGAAGCTGTAATATGGTATAAAAAAGCAGCTGAACAAGAATATGCAGAGGCCCAATATGTATTAGGACTATGCTATTACATTGGAATAGGTGTGCAGAAGAATGAAAAAGAAGCTGTAATATGGTATAAAAAAGTAGCTGAACAAGAATATACACATGCTCAATATAATTTAGGACTATGCTATGAATATGGAACAGGTGTGCAGAAAAATGTCCACCCTTCAATCCCAATATCCTCGTACAAATCCATCGAATTATCCGACCTAAAACAAAAATCCATCTCCCGCCTGCTAATTCTCTTCGTATTCCGCACTGACAAACTCCTCAAATCCCAACACTGCATAGAGAGTATTGTCCTTAGAGCTTTCCGACGACGACAACCCCGAAAACAACACCTTGTCTATACCTCTGGCAAGCGTATGCCTGTTAGTTATCGTGTACATCGCCGAGCTGTCCTGAAACAAGCTCTCCAGTTCTTCGAGATAGTCATAAACGCTTCTGGTATCGGACGGCATCAGCTTCAACGCCAACGCGATTTTTTTATCGCTGTAGCCTTTTATTGTTTTTACGATATCGTCGGCGCTTTTTTCCGTCATTATCTGTCCGTTTATGGACAAGCTCTGCAGCGCCCCCGGCAGTTTAATGCCGTTCAGCTTGACATATTCTTTATCTGTTGATATTATCATAATGTATCCACCCTTTGTTCCAGTTCCGCCACGAAATCTTCCAAGTTCGCCACCCCCGAAATCTCCACATTGGCGATATTGATGATTCGCGTACTTTCGTTGCTTTCGTTAAAACCGCCGTTGTGCGGGCTAACACCAGTGAGCCCCCATCTTTCTCCATCTTTTTCCTCATCTTTCTCTTCTTCTTCTTCTTCTTCTCTCTCTCTCTCATTGTCCGCCCTCTGCAATCATTTTTTACAGAGCAGGCTGATGCACAGCACTGGATGGAAGTGCTTTTGTTGAAGGCAATCGTTTGATCTATTGCTGATGTAAAAGGCAATGAGAACCACTTTTAATAGGAATGTAATGGAAAAAGTGAGATACTGCATTTCAGTCGACTTAATGTGTCAGCGCACAGGCTGTACGCAGCGTCGACTTAACGGCGAATTCAGACCATATTAGAGCACATTAAATCATTTTTGATGAGCTCACAGTTAATGGTTTAAGCAGACAGAGCCAGGACTACACGCTCACAGCCAAAACAAACTACATACCCAACATTCCCCTCACCTGACATCAGCCGGAGCTCAGGCCCGGAGGCCATCTCCATAGCAACTCATCTGTCTTCATTAGGGCTTGTCTGATGGATTGTATTGCTCCCTGCGGGGATTAATGCAGTTTTCCTGAATCAAATGGTGTTCTGAGACGGCCGTGGATGATGAGTTTTAATGATGTTCAGAGAGAAACAAGGACAGGAAAAAAAATCATGTGCAGGATGTGAACAGGTTTGCTTCTCTTTTAAGAATCCCCCCAGAAATACATTTTTTTTATTTTTACTCTATTGAAAGTTAATTGAAAGCATTGATACCTCTGTTAAAGCAGCTAAAGCAGCCATCGGAAAACGACAGAAGAGGCATAAAATGTTATTACAACATCAGTCAGGACATTTTATTGCATTATTGTGTTTTATTGCATTTTCAATCAGTGCAAATTTAATGACATTATCAGGGAAGTATTGCATTATAAAG
>LNZQ01000115.1 GCA_002007315.1 Epulopiscium sp. Nele67-Bin004 | reverse complement strand
CCCCATGAAGTAGAAACAAATACAGATGAACCTAAACTTGGAGATATAGCAATTGAAAAAGTTTCGTCTGACCTTGATAATCAGGACTATACAAGAGAGTTTCTGATAATGTAAAATAGAAAACGTGCTAGAATGCACGTTTTTTTAATCAATGAAGAGGGAGAGATGTTTATGATATATTTATTGATAATTCTATTGGTTGGACTTGACCAATGGACAAAGTATTGGGCATTAACTGAGTTAAAGTTTAGAGATGATATTGTGTTGTGGGAAAATGTATTTCATCTAAAATATGTGGAAAACCGAGGGGCAGCATTTGGAATGATGCAAGACCGTCAAGTATTATTTATCGTTATAACAGCGATAGTTTTAATAACAATTGTTAGGTATTGGCGACATATCCCTAAAAACGTTTTTGGACGTATATATAAAATTTCTTTAATATTAATCGTTAGTGGAGCTCTTGGAAACTTAATTGATAGAGCTTTATTAGGGTATGTAGTAGACTTGTTTTATTTTGTATTAATTGATTTTCCAGTGTTTAACGTAGCTGATATATGTGTTGTAGCAGGAACAATTATTTTTTGTATAACAATGATATTAGAAGAAATACAACAAAAAAAACAAGCACGAATAAATAGTACAATAACAGAAGGACAAAACCAATGACCGAAAAAATACAGTTTATAGTAGAACAATCTAACGAAGAACGAATTGATAAAGTGATATGTGCAAAATTCCCAGACTTTACACGTTCATTTATTCAAAAGCAAATAGAAGATGACAAACTATATGTTAATGGGAAAATAGTTAAATCAAGATATAAAGTTAAACTAAATGATAGTGTGGAACTATTATTGCCAGAGCTTAAAGAAGTGGACATACAACCAGAAAATATTCCGCTTCAAATAGTTTTTGAAGACGATGATATAATAATAGTCAACAAAGAACAAGGTATGGTGGTGCATCCTGCACCAGGGCATTACTCGGGTACGTTAGTTAATGCGTTGATGTATCATTGTAAAGACTCTTTGTCGGGTATAAATGGTGAAATTAGACCTGGAATAGTTCATCGAATTGACAAAGATACATCGGGATTATTAATGGTTGCAAAAAACGATAAGACGCATTTGTATTTATCAAACTTATTAAAAGAGCACAATATAACGAGAAAATATCATGCAGTCGTGTATGGAGTGCTTAAAGAAGATGAAGGAATTATTGACGCACCAATTGCAAGGTCAACTAAAGACAGAAAAAAAATGGCAATAGTGCCTGATGGACGAGAGGCAAAAACTCACTACAAAGTAATAACTAGGTTTAAAGATACGACATATGTTGAATTAACATTGTTTACAGGGCGAACACATCAAATACGGGTGCACCTAACGAGTATAGGTCACCCACTTCTTGGCGACCCTGTGTACGGTAGAACAAAGCACCTTTTTGGGCTTGACCAACAAATACTTCATGCAAAAGTGTTAGGCTTTGTGCATCCGACAACAGGCGAGCAAATGTATTTTGAATCAGAATTACCAGACAAGTTTAAAACAGTACTTGATAAGTTATATAAAATTACGTAGGAGATGATATTTTGAACGTTGAAATTATAGCTGTTGGAAATGAAGTTGTGTTTGGACATACAACTAATACTAATGCTAGTTTTATGGCAAGAGAGCTTGAAACTATAGGGGCTGAAGTATGTTTTCATACAGCGATTAGGGATAGGAAAAAAGATATAGAAGATGCTCTTGAAATTGCAAAAAATAGAGTTGATACTATAATCTTGTGTGGTGGGCTTGGACCTACAAAAGATGATATAACTAAAGAAGTAACTTGTGAGTTTTTTGGACTTGAGATGAGTGGCAGTGTTCATAAAAGATCATATGACCGTATTGTAGATTATTTTGCTAAAATAAATAAACCTATGCATGAAACAAATATAAAGCAGGCGTTATTTCCAAAACAAACTATTGTACTTGATAATGATTTTGGAACAGCTCCAGGGTGTATATTGTTTGTAGAACAGACAACTGTAGTTTTATTGCCAGGGCCTCCAAAAGAACTTCACCCAATGTTTGCACAGGTGGTTAAGAAATATTTAAAAACAGATGTGCATTGTATAACAGAAGAAGTTAGACTTTTTGGGATAGGCGAAAGCCAGCTTGCCACAAAAATAGATGACTTGCTGGGGGTGTTTGATAATGTTGAGGTTGCACCGTATATAGGTGAAGGATTTTTGAGTATAAGAGTTAGGGCAAAAGGCACGGATATAAATGCATTACAAGAGCAAGCAAAATTTTATACAAAAAGTATTTGTGAGCGTTTAGAAGAGTATGTTGTTGGCAATACTTCTAAAAACATTGAAGAAACTATATACGAACTTCTAAGCGAACGTGAATTTTCGATCAGCACGGCGGAGTCTTGCACAGGTGGGCTTCTTGCAGGCAGGTTGGTCAACAACAGTGGAGCATCACAAATATTTAATGAAGGATTTATTACTTATAGCAATGACTCGAAAATTAATCTTTTAGGCGTGAAACAAACAACATTAGAAACTTATGGAGCTGTAAGTGAGCAAGTGGCAATAGAAATGGCACAAGGAGCAAAAAAACGTGCTAACTCTAACATAGCGATATCAACAACAGGTATAGCAGGTCCAACAGGTGGAACAGAAGAAAAACCAGTAGGTTTAGTGTATGTGGGGATTGTGTCGGATACATTAACTAAAGCATATAAACTAAATTTGCGAGGACAAAGACAAGAAATTAGACAGATGGCAGTGGCATATGTACTACATCATTTATACAATTTTATAATAAGAGGTGGAGAAAACAATGGATAAAGATACATCAAAAGCATTAGACAGTGCAATTATGCAAATAGAAAAACAATTTGGTAAAGGTTCAATCATGAAACTTGGAGATGCAGTAGATACAAATATATCTACATTTTCAACGGGTTCATTAAGTTTAGATATAGCACTTGGTGCAGGTGGAATTCCTAGAGGTAGAATAGTTGAAATATATGGACCAGAATCCTCAGGGAAAACAACTCTTACATTACACATGATTGCAGAAGTACAAAAATCGGGTGGAATAGCAGCATTCGTAGATGCAGAACATGCACTTGACCCAGCGTATGCACAAAAATTAGGTGTAAATATAGATGACTTATATGTTTCGCAGCCAGACAATGGAGAGCAAGCACTGGAAATTGCAGAAACTATGGTTCGTTCTGGAGCAATTGACTTAGTTGTTATTGACTCTGTTGCGGCACTTGTGCCAAGAGCAGAAATTGAAGGCGATATGGGAGATTCACATGTTGGGTTACAAGCGAGACTTATGTCACAAGCTCTAAGAAAGCTTACAGCTATAATCAACAAATCAAAATGTACAGTTATATTTATAAACCAATTACGTGAAAAAGTTGGGATAATGTTTGGTAGCCCAGAAACTACACCAGGTGGACGTGCACTTAAATTTTATTCTTCAGTGCGTTTAGACATTAGAAAAATTGAGT
>LNZQ01000114.1 GCA_002007315.1 Epulopiscium sp. Nele67-Bin004 | reverse complement strand
TTTAACTCCACTGTACATTGTCCAATCTGCATGAAACTTTACATGTATGATAAGAGTCCCGCCCTGAAGCCATTCATATGCTGAAATTCAGCCACACTCATAGCGCCCCCTCCTGGTGACAGGAAATATCTTTGAAAGAAAACCTTGAAGTGGCAAGAGAAAAAACTGAAGTAATGGTAAAGCTGCAACAAGATGGGCAGTTTAATTTGCTATCGCCTATGTTGCATCATCAACTTGAAAATGGTAGTGTGCACTTTTTTGAGCCGAAAGGGTCAAACGGTAAAAACGACCAAGGTTTGTATATCGTTATTGCACTTGATATGGTTGCACTTGAACATATTCAGTTGCACATCCATAAAGTTGATAAAGACTTAAACATTCATCTATTTGTGGAAAATAAAGAAATACAATCATATTTGCAACCACATTTGACACAACTTATAAAAATAGCTGATGAGGAGGGGTACAAAATTAGTGGAATAAGTATTGATACTAATAATAAGGAAGAAACCCCGAGCATAAATCTTCAAGCGATGGCAAACATTAGTAATTTTGACTTTAAAATTTAGGGGGGAGGTCAATATGGAAAAAAAACCACTAAAAAAAGCAGTAGCAATTGCATATGAGGGGGGCGAAAAAGCCCCAGAAATTGTTGCCTCAGGAAAAGGTGCTGTTGCAGAAAAGATAATAGAAGAAGCAAAAAAAAATGCTGTACCTGTATATGAAGACAAAAAATTGGCAAATCTCTTAACAGAGGTAGAAGTTGGAACTCAAATTCCGCCAGAAGTTTATGAGCTTGTGGCAAAAATTCTAATGTTTGTAGGTGATGTCGATGAATTATACGCAAGGACAAAACGGTAGTAGAGGAGTAGGGACAAAATACGAAAACTTGGCTGTTAAATATCTTGAAGATTTAGGCTATACGATTGTAACAAAAAACTATAGAAACAAAACAGGCGAAATTGATATTATCGCAAGGGATAACAATTACTTGGTTTTTGTTGAGGTTAAGTATAGACAAAGTTCGGCGTTTGGACATCCTAGAGAAGCTGTAAACTATTCTAAACGAAAAAATATCATAAAAGTTGCAAAATACTATTTATACACACATAAACTAGATGTATATTGCAGATTTGATGTGGTAGAAGTGTGTGATGATAAAATTAATCATCTACCAAATGCATTTTGGGAGGGCTAAAATGGACGCAAAAATTATAAATAAAGGTATTCCGTTAGTTGTATTTAATGGGTGGGAAGACAAAGTTATTCATGCTTTTTCAACTAAACTTGGAGGAGTAAGTAAGGGAGATTATGAATCGTTAAACCTAGGTTTTAACCGAGGTGATGAGCCAGACAATGTATTACAAAACTATTCTATTATGGCTGAGGCACTTGGCGTAGACAAAAATAGTTTTGTAGCATCACAACAAACGCACAAAACAGCAGTAATAAAAGTAACAAAAGATGACCTTGGCAATGGAATTTATACACCAAATAAATTTAGTGATATAGATGGAATTTATACAGATGAAGAAGAAGTTACACTAGTTACATATTATGCGGATTGTGTACCACTATTTTTTTATGCACCTAAGCACAATATGATAGGAATAGCACACGCAGGGTGGCGTGGCACAGTTGAAGAAATAGGAAAAAAACTTGCAACAATATGGAACGAGCAACATGGTATTAGTTTTGAAGATATAGAAGTTGGAATAGGTCCATCAATATGTTCTAGCTGTTTTGAAGTTCATAATGATGTAGCGGATGTATTTTTGGCTAAGCCGATATTTGATGAATTTGTGGTGTATGATAAAACTATAAATAAGTATAATATTGACCTTTGGGCATGCAACAAAAAAAGTCTTGAACTACTAGGCATACAAAAAATATATGTTGCATCAATGTGTACTTGTTGCAACCCAGATACATTTTTTTCGCATAGAAAAACAGGTGGAAACAGGGGGTCTTTAGCAGCATTTATGAGCCTTAGAAAGTAGAGAATTAAAGATGAAAAAGCATAAGATAATAGAGGTTCAAGAGTACAGTATAGCAGAAGAAATGGAGATTGAAGCAGGAGATTTGTTGGTTTCTATAAATGGTCAACAAATTGTGGATGTATTTGATTATAGATATTTGTTATCAGATGAATTTATAGAAGTTGAAATTGAAAAGCCAAATAAATCACGCTGGATACTAGAAATTGAAAAAGAAATATCTGAAGATTTGGGGCTTGTTTTTGAAACAGAGCTTATGGATGATTTGATACGATGTCGAAACAAATGTAAGTTTTGTTTTATAGATCAACTGCCCCCAAATATGAGGAAAACTGTATATTTTAAAGATGACGATTGGCGATTGTCATTTTTAAATGGTAATTATATAACACTAACAAATATGTCTGAATTTGATATGGAGAGGTTGATAAAATATAGATTATCACCAATAAATATTTCGATACATGCTACTGATCCAGATGTGCGAAAATCTCTCCTACACAACAAACATGCGGGCAAAATATTAGAACAAATTGAAAGATTAGTAAAATCGGGTATAAAAATTAATGGACAAATAGTATTATGCAAAGGCATAAATGACGGTGAAATACTCGAAAAAACTATAAAAGATTTAAGTGAGTTTATACCCGATATATTATCACTAACTATCGTACCAGTTGGAATTTCAAGATTTAGAGAAAATTTGCCCTACCTAGAGTCTTTTGATCAACCCTCGGCAAAAGTAGTTATCGATATAGTTAAAAGATGGCAAAAATATTATTTTGAAAAGATGGATACACGCTTTGTTTATGCAGCAGATGAGTTTTACGTTGTCGCTGACCAAGATGCCCTAACATACGAGGAATATGAGGGATTTCAAGTTCTTGATAACGGGGTTGGCATGTTGACAAAGTTTAGAACAGAACTAACACATGAGTTATCAAAGTATGAACAAAATGATATATCATTGCAATATGTTTGCGTGACAGGTAAAATAGCAGAAAAATTTATGAAACAAAATGCAGAGCTAGTAAATAAGAAGTTTTGTAATATAGATATAGACGTTCAAGGAGTAACAAATCATTTTTTTGGAGAGAATGTTACAGTAACAGGGCTATTGACAGGACAAGACATAGTGGCTCATCTACAAGATAAAAATGTAAAAAATAAAACTTTATTAATAGCCGAAAATATGTTAAAGTGTGGTGAACCTATATTTTTGGATGATTATACAACGATAGACGTTGAACAACAACTAGGTTGCACAATACAAATTGTTTCAACAGACGGCGATAAGTGGTTACAAGCAATAACAAAAATAAATACACAACAAACGAATGACAAGAGGAGAGGTCAATATGAGCAAGCCAATAGTAGCAATAATAGGTAGACCAAATGTAGGAAAATCTACATTATTTAACAGGTTAGCAAAAGCAAGAATTTCGATAGTAGATGATACACCAGGGGTAACAAGAGATAGAATTTATGCAGACGTTGAGTGGCTTACGCATAAGTTTACGATGATTGATACGGGCGGTATCGAGCCAGAAAGCACAGATTTTATTTTGAGCCAAATGAGAAGACAAGCCGAAGTGGCGATTGAGTCGGCAGACGTTATCGTGCTTTTAGTTGACGTTAAGACAGGAGTAACAGACTCGGATATGCATGTTGCAAATATGTTACGTCGTGCACACAAGCCAGTTATTTTAGTTGTAAATAAAGTTGATGACATGGCTAAATATGAAATGGGTATATATGAATTTTATAGCCTAGGACTTGGTGACCCAATACCAGTATCGGCAGGACAAATGTTAAATTTTGGGGATATGCTTGATGAAATTGTTGCACATTTTCCGACTGTCCTTGATGAAGAAGATGAAGACGATGTTATAAAAGTAGCAATTATAGGAAAGCCAAATGTAGGAAAATCATCACTTGTAAATAAAGTGCTTGGTGAGGAACGTGTTATAGTTAGCGATATTGCTGGAACAACACGTGACTCGATTGACACTGATGTTATAATAGATGACCAAAAATATACACTTATAGATACAGCAGGTCTTAGAAAACGAAAAAAAGTAAAGGAAGATATCGAAAAATATAGTATAATAAGAACAGTAGCTGCAGTTGAACGTGCTGATATAGTTTTAATTTTGATTGATGTAAATGAGGGTATAACTGAGCAAGATACAAAAATTGCAGGTATGGCACATGAGGCAGGAAAAGGCTGTATAGTTGCCGTTAACAAATGGGACTCTATCGAAAAGAACGACAAGACGATGAACGAGTATATAAAAGAAATAACAAATACTCTTGCATACATGAGATACGCTCCATGTGCATTTATATCAGCAAAAACGGGACAACGAGTTACTAAGTTATTTGATACGATTAAGATGATTTCGCAAAATCAATGTATGCGAATAAGTACGGGTGTGCTAAACGATGTGTTATATGAGGCTATGGCTATGAACCAGCCACCATCTGACAAGGGGAAAGCCCTAAAGATTTTTTATATGACGCAAGTTAGTATTAAGCCACCAACATTTATTTTATTTGTAAACGATAAACAGCTTATGCACTTCTCATATCAACGATATATAGAAAATCAAATGAGAGAGGCATTTGGCTTTAAGGGGACACCAATTCATTTTATAGTAAGGGAGAAAGGAAGCAAAGAATAACATGTTTAGACTAATAGCGTTAGTAATAGGATATTTGCTAGGGGGAATACAAACTGCTATTGTGTACAGTAGACTTCAAGGAACTGACATCAGAGAACACGGTAGCGGAAATGCAGGTAGTACGAATATATTGCGAGTATTTGGAAAAAAAGCCGCCCTAACCGTGTTCATAGGGGATTTACTAAAAGCTATTATAGCTGTCGTAGTTTCAAGATTGTTGTTTCCAGAAGATAGTATAATTGCAGGTTTATATGCTGCAATAGGGGCAATAATTGGGCATAGTTACCCTATGTTTTTTGGATTTAAAGGCGGAAAAGGAATTGCGGTAACAGTTGGAAGTATATATTTTATTGATGTTAGAATAGGGATAATTGTAAGTATAATATTTCTTATAAGTGCATATCTAACAAAGATTGTTTCTTTAAGTTCTATGTTACTTACAGCATCTATTCCAATTTTAATATACTTATTTCATAGATACCAACCATCAGTTACAGAAGCCGTTATACTTGGTGCAACAATTTCTTTTATAACAATTTTTAGGCACAGAAGCAACATCAAACGAATAATGAAAGGTACAGAATCTAAACTAGGTCAGAAAAAAGAACAACAATAAAAAAGCGAGGAGAGATACCATGAATAAAATTAGCGTATTAGGTGCGGGAAGCTGGGGGCTTGCATTAGGACTACTACTTAATGAGAAAGATAACAAAGTGACTTTTTGGTGTCATACCGAGTCGGAGGCAAACGACTTAAGTTTGCATAGGGAAAACAGAGTGTGTTTGCCAGGAAAAAAAATTCCCCCAGATATTGAGATAACATCTAACATTGAAGAAGCTGTTAAAGATAAAGATATAATAGTGTTTGCTGTTCCATCAAAAG
>LNZQ01000113.1 GCA_002007315.1 Epulopiscium sp. Nele67-Bin004 | reverse complement strand
CGGCTCAATCATCACTTATGGGCCTCGATACATGTGTGGTGGTGACTGTGTCTGCAGAGCTCCGCCCTCTGCCTGGTTTGGTCATCGACGTTTCTGGGCGGGAAGTGGGTGTGTTTCCTCAAAGCAATGAGAGTGCACAGGTGAGGTTGAGCGTGGATAAAACATGGTGACTGGACGCCATTCAGACAAGAGAAAATTAGGGATGTGGACGTAGCAGCGAAGAAAAGGAAATATAGCCCTAGTGAGGAAAAGTTCCAGAACGAGAGTGAATCTCAGTTTGGCTTTCAGCCACTTTCGAGCACTGAAGGAGAGGCTGGGGATGAAGAGCGACGCAGAGTTGGCCTGCAGGTAGGTGCCAAACACCAGCGGTTAGCTTGTGCTAGCTTGCTAAATTATCGACTTTTCCATTAAAACAAATGTAATATTCCTGCATGTTGCTGTGTAGGCACAAGCAGTATAAGTACACACTACCATACTTCTGGTGGCGTTGACTCGGGAGGAGGGGCCTAATTTAAATGTTGTGTTTTTGAGTCGCAATGAACAATGCTACGTTACTGACTCTACCTTAAGCTTCATAAAGGGCTGATCACACCGAGAAGCATCACTGATTTGAACTGCTGTGCTGCATTTTTCAACATACTTCCCAAACAAATCTGCTGCCTACAGCTGTACTGCAATATTGATCAGTCGTGGGATTGCTCTCCTGTCCATACACCGAAATGTCGTTTAGATTGCCTGCGTGCTCTTCTATGAAATGCCCGCTCTGCACAAACATACCTCCGCTGCCGCAGCAAGGGTCATAAACGCGGCCGCTGTACGGCTCAAGCATATTAACAAGCGTTTTAACCACACATGCCGGCGTATAAAATTCACCGCCTGCCTTGCCTTCTTTACTGGCGAACTGCCCCAAGAAATACTCATACACCCTGCCCAAAATATCTTTATCATCATCACTATAAAGCACGGTATTCGACACCAAATCTATAACCCCGCCCAATGCGTTCAAAGGTAAATCAGGGCGGGCATAGTTCTTTTCAAGTGTGCCTTTTAGATTTTTGTTTTCTGTTTCGATAGCTCTCATTGCATTGTCTATCGTGACACCTATATCGGGGCTTTTGGCGTTATTCTGAATATTTACCCAGCGCGCCTCCTCAGGTATGTAGAATATATTTTCGGCTGTGTATGCGTCTCTGTCTTCCTTCTCGAAATCTTCTAATGCATTGTACAAGTCATCAAATCTATCCGACACATACTTCAAAAATAACAATCCCAAAACTATGTGCTTGTACTCGCTGGGGCTGACATTGCTGCGGAGTTTATCCGCCATATCCCATAGATTTTTTTCTATTTCTTGCATATTTATCCCTCATAACTATTATATAAAAATTATTGTAATATTTTTTTGATTAAAAGTCAACCGTATCGGTTTATGTCATATTTGTTGTTAATTAAGTATACTGCGAATTTTCCTTTTTGTCAACCAATCCGCTCAAAAATTTTTACCCGCTTTTAAAGCCCTTTAAGCGGTTTTGATATATATTTATGAGTGATATACGGAGCAGGGCAATCGAAAAGAGCTGCAGGGTGTTTAAAAGCGCTGTTCTTGGTGTTATTGTTATCGTAAAATGATAATTTATCGTTGTTATTTTGGAATCCTACGCAAAATAATTATAAACGCACTCGCCCAGACGATTGTTCAAAAGCACCGCGTCTTTGTTGTTGCCGTTAGCCAAAACCGCTAAATCAACACGCATACCGCCCGCAAAAATCCTGGCGACATCATGCTCTATCTCGACCATATCGCCGGTTTTGTGGGCGACCTCCGCTTTCCTGAAAAAATAAAGCGGGATTTTGGAGTTGCAAAGCTGGGCTTTCAGGATAGACAGAGCGGTGTCGTTTTTGCAGAGATTATCGAGGGAAATCCACGCATCGCGAGCCGTTGTGTAGTTATCCAGCCCCGCTTTTCTGCCCTCATCGTCAAACATCTTCCGCTCAAATCTCGTGTTTTCGTAGCCTTTTCTTTTTATGAAATCGCTGATAAACCCAATCCCCAAAATATCAATCAAAATATTCGTGGCGGTGTTATCGCTAAGCGTTATCATCAGCGTCTAACTCAATTTTAGCAAGCTTATATAAAATACCATAAAGGAGTACAGACCTACCAGTATCTGTAGAAGGGTAATGGAGTAAATCCTCAAATAGATTTTGCGAGTATTCTATATAATATTTTTTGAAACTCTTTAATAGTTTATATGATTCATATTTGGAATTATAATAATTATTGCACAAATTATAATATACAAAAATATCCTACAAGTGATTTTTGCGATTTATTTCTTTTAAATAAAACTCGCATTTTTCACGGGTTACCTCTGCAAGTATATGATTACCGCTTTGATTATACAATGCCGGTCTCTATATATATTAAAAAATTCAGATAATTTATATCATTTGGATTCATCCTGCTTGAAATCTCTAACAACAAATCATATTTGTCGGCTATCTTGGAATATTCTTTTTCCAGCTCGCTCAACATGTATCTTAATGAGTCTTTATACAACTCACTCTCTTCATCATTTTTGATAGACCTCATATTTTTATATTATTCATCTTGCATGTTGCAAAGATAATATTCAAGCATATAGCTGTAATTTCAAAATCATTTTCCAATAATTTTTCTGTCCCTTTTATATTTATCTTTATTGAATTTTTGATTTCATTATATAAAGGGTGGTCGGGGTTTTCTATATGTATAATCAAAGTATCAACAGCTCTGCTTAATGCTATTATTATTTGCTCATGCACTATTTTTTGTCTTTGTACTTTTTTGCAGTTTGTCACAATACATATCCAGTCCGCTCCCTCCCTTCACTGTCTCTACAAGATTCATAATACATAACTATATGCAGCTCGATATTATGCGTATACACGCCTTTTGAATTGTCACTTATCATCATATAGCTTTGTTCACCCAAATCACCACGCATAAACATATTTTCGTGTTTTTCATTTGGTATACAAGCCGATATATCCCTATAATCCAGCTCTATACCCTTTATAATTCTGCTATTATAATCAACTACCCTTTTTCTGGCATAATCCAGCTTTTCTTCTATTAATTTTTCAATATTATCGTAGTCTAAAATTAAAAATACATGCTCGCTGTTATCCATTGTAAAATCAATGTCGCTTTTTTCTGCACTATTGAAAAATGACTATATATTAGCTAGCACCCCTATGGGATTAGGAAAATCGATTTTTATAACAAACTAAACGACGTACGACAAATTCGACAGACCATTCATCATGTGAATAGTATTTGTAAGTATTTTACCATACTATAAATTCATCTGCTCCATCCATACACCACTTAATGATTTCACTAGAGCCACATTCTTAGAAATCTCAAATTTTTCTTATTTGAGCTATTCCAAAATTCATATTATAATCCTCATATAAAACTCCTGTAGACGGGTACATAACAAGCTGTTTATCCCCTAATAGCTTATTTCCCCCTACCTCTTACACAACAACAGTATACAACATTTCAGAACAATAATTATAAATAAGATATTGTAAATACAACCCAATTTCTAAGTTATATTTACTAGAAATTTTTTCATACATTATATCATTAGCAAATATTAAAGACAGCAACGACCTTATCACTAATGTCATATTTTTATTTTCTGTTATATCAAAATATTCTAAATCACTGCCCTTCGTTTCTTTCAAATATTTTACAAAAGCATCAACTCTTTCAAATATCTCCCTATACATAGGTGCAGATTTCTCGTTAATCCATTTTAGCTGCTGTTGATTTGACTTATAATTAATGCAATCAATATCAAATTCTTCAGAGTATTCTTTAGCTTCCATTTTTATTCTATCCCCACAATTATTTGTAATTTCGTTCAAATCTTTCGATAGTTTTGTATATTCTTGCTCTATTCCCTCTATGATTTTTGAATCCTCACCTGTATTAAAATTATTTGATACTAGTGTTCCAATCAATGGAGCGTATAAATTATGAGCAATAGCAATCGGTATATTTTCTACAACATTTTTTATTAAAATGGGGCGTGAAATATAATATAATAACTTTATCAAGTGTATTAAATTCTCTTTTTGCAGAAATTGGTCAAAAAAGTAAGTGCTATGCTGTTCTAAAATACGTATTTTTTTAATGTGTATAGAGTCTTTCGTTGAAAAAAGATTAATAAGATTTTCATTTGTATAGTCATTTAACTTTGACTTGTGTTTTGCTTCACTGACATAATCACTCTGTTCACAAAATAATATTTTTTTCTCCATCAAAGCGGTGTTATCAAATTTTTTAGTCATTATACTGGGAATCTGCGGAAGATTATATTTTTTAGTATAACCTAAAGTATCATTTAATACGACATCAAACATAAAGTTAAAGTTTGTAAAATCTTTCATTCCTATACCAATTAAAAATCCTTCCTCATTTTTTAATTTATCTATATTGCTCTTCAGATTGCATTCATCCCATAATAGATTATGCAAACTGGTCAAACTGGAAGCGTTTTGATTTATATCTCTTGAGACATAATATAGTGCTTTGAAAGCATATTCAAAATTATAGATTTTGTCAAATTCAATATCCAACACCCAACTAAATTTTTTCTGCCGGCAAATATCTTTGATAATGGCGGATGTATCATCGATATTAAAATCTTTGAATAAAGATAGAATTTGCTTCTTATTTATTATTTCTTCAATATCATCATTACTGTGTAATGTAGGTGTTGAGGATATTTTATCCCAATATGTGTAAAAATACAAAGTCTGTAACAGTCTCTTTTTATTCTCTATAAGAATCTGCTGCTGACGCTTGGCTTGTTTATTCTTTTTATCAAATTCATGATAAATTGGATTGTTATCATCAGCTAATTTATCAAGCACATTATTTTGAAATTTATAAACTATTTTACAGATTGTTTCCAATTTTTTGTTTTGCCGGTTTTGAGCATAAGCAATATTTAGTTTATACAAAGTTTCTTCAATTGGTTTAACAATATTAATCATTTGTTTAAATTCTTCAGGTGAATTAGGCATAGCTTTTCCAATAGGGCTTATATCAAATATATATCTCAAATCTAACCAAGAAATTTCTTTAAATATAAGATAAGCAATAAATCCCATTGTTTTATTAAAATACTGTTCATTCAAAATAGAAATCTCCATAGAGATGTACCATAAATTTGAATAATTTTCCCCCTTGTACTGGGTTACAGCTGACAATAAACAATACGTATCTGTATAGAACTTCTTAGTTTTATGATTTTTAAAAAACTCTTTTGCGCTGCTTATGCAATCAACAATCCTTTTAAGCTCGTCATTACCATACTTAAACTTATTCTTATCGCTGAAATATAAATGAATATATTTCTCAAATATTTCATCTATAAAGTTAAATAAGTACAATTCCGATTTAAATACCTCATCTGCACTTCTAGCCCATACCGCACACAACAACCCGCCGTAAATGTGTTAAAAACGTGTTTTCTTTGTTGTGTGATTGTCTGATATAGTTAGATAAAATAAAAAGCTCCATTCCTGGAGCTTTTCTGATAGGGTGTCAGCCCTCTCAAATCCTTACCAACTTCTCACATTAGCAGGCCTAAACAGTATGTACATCGCTCATCGGTATCATTTTGTGGGATTTGGTAGCCATTAGAACATATATTAAAGAGGCCTCGTAGCCTGTCAGCCTTGCCTGCCCATGTCTAATGAAATGAGCGCCCCAGAGCAGCAGTGGATTAGGAACACAGGCAAGAGAGTATATATTCATGTATATATACACATGATTATATATTGGAAAAGTGTCTGCACGCTATTCCCCTGGTCCCTTTAAGCCTCCTGACCGGCAAAGCATTCAGGCCCCGTGTGGGAAGGCGGAAAAGGAAAATCACTAATGCTCTTAGCATCAAACAATAAATCCTGAAGTTATTTGCCACCATGTTTAATTAAATATTTGGAGAAGAAAACCCTATGATTGATTCGCCTTCTGCATTGATCCAACATCGATTGTGCTCCGTTTTGTTGCCCCAGCTGGGTTAATGCTAAATGGTGGCTGAGTCGCAGGAATAAATTGATAGCAACCACCAGAGCAGAAACAAAAATGAACTGTGTGTCATGTAGAAGGCACATAGGTGCTTTTGGAGTTCAGTCTCCATGTCACAAGCATGTGGACAGTGTTCTGCATGCTGAAGGCTGAGAAAAAAATTTTCACTAATTGTGCAACATTTGTAAGTATTTTTTTTAATTATTATTATTTTTCACTAAATTTTGTTTATTGTTTTACTGTTTGTTTATGTTATGAAAGGTGCTATATAAATGAAGTTTATTACATATTTTGGAATTCTGGTAAGTATTGATTAATATGCCATAAGTCTTTAAAATATTACAAAAAGGGTGATACACCGTCGCAGCATGTGCTGTGTGAGTTAATTTCCTGAACAGTTGAAGGAGAAAAAAAAAGGGAAAAACAAAGATGCTACTATCAATAATCCTATTAGACTCAATGGAAGAGAAAAGTGTGGATTAAAAGTCTCCTCTAAATTACATCACTGAAATAAAATATTGGATGTCGCACAATTTTCTATAACTAAATCATACAAAATCCAACATCACCATAATAGGGCTACCCTCAAAAAGAGAAAAAATACTAACACCTAATCAGAAACTATGCTTTGAAACCCATATTAAAAGATTTGCCCATCATATTTTGATTGTTTGAGAAACATTGCAAAGGGCAGATCTTTTGTTTCCACAACAGATCTTGAGAAACTTGTTCATGCTTTTATTCATTCATGCATAGATTATGGTAACTCACTGTGTACTTGTCTTAGCCAAAAATCACTTCACCGTCTATACTTGGTCCAAAACGCTGCAGCACAACTTTTAACCAGATCTAAAACATGTGACATTAAGCATTCCAAAGTCCAGGCTCAAAACGAAAAGTGACAGAGCTTTTTCTGTCAGGGCCCCAAAACTTTTAAATAATCTACCAGAAGATATTAGGTTTTGCAGAGTCTGTCTCTCATTTTATTTCACTTTCATTTCAAAACCTTTATTGAAGAGCTTTTATGGTGTGATTTTTGAAGTTTTATTGGATTTTATCTGATTTTATGTTCTTCTTGCCTGTGTATTTTTAACTTGATCTCTAAATGTTTGATAGCCTGTTGTTTTTTATACCATACAAATTAAGTTACTATTATTTATTATTATTTAGCAACCCCAATACTCCGTGAATGAATTTAAGCGAGAGAAGAAACTGTCTCTGCAACTGTAAAAGCGACAGAGTGTGTGCGTGTGTGTGTAGGTATGTGTACTGCTGCTGGGTTAAGGACTAACAAAAGCAAGTCAAGGGCAAGGCTTCTCTTCACAATATTGTAAAGACAAACTCCAGCCCCTCCCTCCTTGAAGTAATTACTGTCTATTTAGATGATTACCTGTAATTACTTGTTAGCTGTCAGCATCAGACAGAAACTCAGCTTTTGAGACATGAGGAGGAGGACGGGAAGGACATTGAGGTGGAGGAAGGCAGTTTGCAGGAAAAGCTGAAAGGATCAGAGGTGGAGGGAGTGGAGATGACAGAATGAGGT
>LNZQ01000112.1 GCA_002007315.1 Epulopiscium sp. Nele67-Bin004 | reverse complement strand
GTAATAGATAGTAAAATATGCTTTCCTACTGGGCATTGAATGTCCCACTCATACCGATGACACACACCATTGCAACAGCCAGAAATAGAGAGAGGACATAATTTCTGTTTTTTGTTTGTTGTTCGTTTTTTTAAAAAACAAAACAAAACAATGACCTAAACATGAGCTGAGGTAAAGCTGCTTGCAACAGAACTGCCCAGACCAGATCCTCGACTTATATTGTGTCTGTCTCAGGTTGGCTACCAGAATTCTCTCTGCTATGAGTAGATATATTCATGAAAAATTATATATCGTCGCTGGAGCTGGAAAAAACAGCATCATCTTTATTTATGGATATAAAACATTAACAATATAAAGGGAGGCGGTTATGAGTGAATCGCAAAAAGAATTTTGGTTTATTGTAGGTAGCCAGCTGTTATATGGAGAAGAAGTTCTGCAAACCGTTGAAAAACGCGCGCTGGAAATCACGGCGCATTTAAACAATTCGGAGAATATATCCTGTAAAATAGTATATAAGGATACTATCAAGACCTCAGACGGCGTAGACAATATCATTAAAGAGGCAAATTATCAGGATAATTGTATAGGAATTATTACTTGGTGTCATACTTTCAGCCCTTCAAAAATGTGGATTAATGGATTGCGAAGTCTACAAAATCCTTGGTGTCATTTGGCAACACAATATAACAGAGAAATCCCCAACGAAAAAATCAATATGGATTTCATGAATCTCAACCAAGCAGCCCACGGCGACAGAGAGCACGGTTTTATAGGTACTCGACTACGTTCGAGCAGAAAAGTTATAGCCGGTTATTGGCAGGATGAAAACACCCAAAAACGTATAGACGACTGGATGAGAGTGGCGGCAGGCGTTGACTTCTCTAAAAATCTAAGAGTTATGCGTTTCGGCGATAATATGAGAGAAGTGGGCGTCACAGAAGGCGACAAGGTAGAAGCTCAGCTCAAATTCGGCTGGCAGGTCAACACATGGCCTGTAGGTCTATTGGCTGAAACAATTAATCAGGTCACAGATGCCGAAGTTGAAGAGATACTTAAACAATACAGAGAAGATTACGAAATCAATACAGATAATATAGAGTCAATCAGATACCAAGCCCGTACGGAAGCTGCAATGGAAAAGCTGTTCAAAGAACATAACTGCAACGCATTCTCTAATACTTTTCAAGACTTGTACGGTATGGAACAGCTGCCGGGTATCGCATCGCAAAACCTAATGAAAAAGGGCTACGGATATGCTGGTGAGGGAGACTGGAAAACTTCAGCAATGACAGCCATCATAAAAGCTATGGGTGCAGGTAAAAGCGGCGGCAGCTCTTTTATGGAGGATTATACATATCATTTGGAGCAAGGGAGAGAGCTCACTCTAGGTTCTCATATGCTTGAAATATGTCCTTCTATAGCTTCTGGAAATGCAAAAATTGAAGTGCATGAGCTGGGTATAGGAGGAAGAAACCCTCCTGCCAGATTAGTGTTTGAGGGTAAAGAAGGCGCTGCTGTTGTAGTGTCGTTAGTAGATATGGGTGGCAGAATGCGATTAATCTGCCAAGATGTAGAGTGTATAAAACCTATAATGCCCATGCCGAATTTACCTGTGGCGAGAGTTATGTGGCATACTTACCCTGACTTATATACAGGACTGGAATGCTGGATTCTTGCAGGCGGAGCACACCATACGGTATTAAGCTATGATGTAACTGCAGAACAAATGAGGGATTTCGCTGACATTGCGGACATAGAGTTTATCCACATAGGAAAAGACACCACCGTTGAAAAACTGCAAGACCATTTGTTTTTAATGGATACGGCATGGAAATTAAATAAATAATACAAAAAATCTAATATACCAAGGAGCATATTATGAATTTTAGAAAAATAGCATTATTTGCAATGCTGATTACAGGATTAGTGTCCTGTGCACAAAATGACGATAAAGTCAAAATCGGGTTCTTAGTAAAACAAGCTGAAGAACCATGGTTTCAAACCGAGTGGGCATTTGCCGACAAAGCGGGCGAAGAATTGGGATTTGAAGTCGTAAAAATTGCGATTCCAGATTCCGAAAAAACATTATCCGCTATCGACACCCTTGCTTCTCAGGGAGTTAAAGGTTTTATGATTGTTACTCCCGACACTCGTTTAGGGCCTGCCATAATGGCAAAAGCTAATGCTAACGGTCAAAAAGTAATTACAGTTGACGACCGTTTTCTCGACGCCAACAACAATCCTATGCAAGAAGTGCCGTTTTTAGGAATGGATGCCTATGCTATGGGCGACCTTCAGGGTAAAGCTACGCTGGATGAAGCTGCAAACCGCGGCTGGAATCTCAACGATGTTACGGTATTATTGATTTCTTTTGATGAGCTGGACACATCGGTAGAACGTAACAACGGAGCTCTGGACGTACTCAAAGCTGCCGGAGTCAAAGACAGCCAGATTGTTAAAGTCGCTCAAAAGTGGTCAGACACACCTTCCGCATTGGAAGCAGCTCTACCGGGCTTGGCTTCTGTACCTAATGCTGAAAAATTCTTTATTATCGGATTCAACGATAACACCGCTATAGGCGGAGTACGCGCTACTGAGAATTTTAATATACCGGCTGAAAACGTCATAGCAATCGGAATCAATGGTACAGATGTAGTCGATGAATTCCAAAAGGACACCGTGTCCGGATTGCACGGCTCTATGCTGTTGTCACCAGATTTACACGGCTATGAAACCGCTAAAATGATGTATGCATGGCTGACTGAAGACCAAGCTCCGCCTCTGTACACTCCCGTCAGAACTGCAACATTAATCACCAGAGACAACTATGAATCCGAGCTTAAAAACAAAGGTATGTGGCAGGGTAATTAATCCGGCGACACACTGAAACTATCATAACAGGAGAGAAAAGATGTTTGCAGTAGAATTTAAAAATATCATTAAAGAATTTCCCGGAGTGAAAGCTCTCAAATCTGTATCATTCGGCATTGAAGACAACACCATTCATGCCCTTATGGGTGAAAATGGTGCAGGAAAATCTACTCTGCTAAAGATATTGGGTGGCAGCTACATCCCGAATTCAGGCGAGATATTGATTAAAGGACAGGAATCGTCTTTTCTCTCTGTTCATGACAGTATGCAGGCAAAAATTGCTATTATTTACCAAGAATTAAATCTGGTGCAGGAGATGACAGTATATGAAAATATATTTTTGGGTCAGATGCCTGTCAACAGCGGTGTCATTAATCGCAAAAAAATGATAGCCGAATCCGCCGCACTTCTGAAAGACCTAGATGAAACAATCAGTCCGACAGACAAAATCAAGTCTCTGTCAATAGGGCAACAGCAATTGGTTGAAATTGCTAAATCCTTAAACAAAGGAGCTGATATAATAGCTTTTGATGAGCCGACTTCTTCGTTGTCCTCCAAAGAAACCGACAAACTCTTTACGATAATTAGAGACCTGCGTAAAAAGGGCAAGACAATCATCTATGTATCTCATAGAATGGATGAAATTTTCGCCTTATGCAGTTCGATTACTGTTTTCAGAGACGGAATGCATGTCATCACTTATGATAACATTAAACATATAACCAGAGATATGCTTATTGAAAAGATGCTGGGTAACAAACTAGGCGACATGTTTGAATACCGCAGCTGCGAACTAGGCAACACCTACATGTCTGTTGAAAATCTCACAGCCCATAATGTGCCTTATCCTATTTCATTTTCCATACGAAAAAAAGAGATTTTAGGCTTTTTCGGATTGGTTGGAGCGGGCAGAACCGAGCTAATGAAAGCAATATATGGAGCAGAAGGCTCATACGACGGCAAGGTGGTTATAAACGGAAAAGAGGTCTGTATATCTTCTCCTAAAGATGCTATACGCAATAAAATAGCATATTGTTCGGAAGACAGAAGAAAAGACGGAATTGTACCTCTATTTTCAATCACAGAAAATGTATGCTTGGTATCACGCCAGACAGAAACCCTCATAAACTCGGTAAAAGAAGAGGCTTTTACAGAATTATCAAGAACAAGTCTGAACATCAAGACCCCGAATCTTGAACAACAGATAAAATTTTTATCTGGAGGTAATCAGCAAAAATGTTTATTAGCTAGATGGTTTTCCGATAATCCTATAATAGACTTGATTATACTTGACGAGCCCACACGAGGAATCGACGTCGGCGCAAAAAAAGAAATTTACCAAATTATCCATGACCTTCGTTCACACGGCAAAACCGTCATAGTGGTATCTAGCGAACTGCCTGAGCTCATGGGCATCTGCGACAGAATCATCACCATGTGCGAAAATGAAATCACCGGCGACTTTGCCCGTAAAGATTTCAATCAACAGGACATATTAGACATGTGCTTCAGTTGTACATAATTAACATCAAAAATAGAAATAATCAATTCGTATTTTTCACAAGGAAATAAAATCAAAAATCATATTTCCACGGTTAATATACCGCAGGAGTTCATAATGGAAAAAGTTAAAAATTTTATTTATAAAAACGACATATCGATGCTGCTTTTATCATTGAGTTTGTTTGTTATATTTTCTTTATTTGTAAATAACTTCTTCTCAGCTATAAATTTTAAAGGACTCAGCCTATCCATGTCTACAATGGGAATGGTAGTTCCTTCTATGATGTTGCTTTTAGCATGCAAGCATATCGATTTGTCGGTAGGTTCAATGCTTGCGAGTGCCGGCGTGGTAGCTGCATTTGCCATTCGAGTAACCGACGGTAATATTATCGCAGGAATATTGGCAGGCACACTATACGGGGTAACTTGGGGTGCAGTATATGGATATTTAACGGCATACTTGGGGGTTAGCGCCTTTATCACAACATTAGGCGGAATGCAAATTGCTAGAGGGCTTGGTTTTTTAATTTCAGGAGGCAAAACAATCGGTGTAGCTAACAGTGGTTTTTTTGTACTCGGCAACGGCGCCGTATTGGGGATACCACTTCCTGTAATTTTTTGCGCATTATCATTTTTAGTATTTTGGTTTATTCTAAATAAAACGGTCTTCGGCAGGAATATACTTGCTATCGGCGGAAATATCGAAGCTGCGCGGTTGGCAGGTATAGATGTCAAAAAAGACCAATTGATATTATTCATTATCAATGGTTTGGTTATAGGATTTACAGGTGTTGTCTTGGCTTCCAGACTCACCAGCGGACAACCTCAAAGCTTTAACGGTATGGAGCTGACTGTGATTTCTGCATGTGTATTGGGAGGTGTTTCGCTCAACGGCGGTATCGCCAAGATTTCGTATATTCTCGCTGGGGTATTTATTTTAAGCATGCTCGAAAATGTTATGAACCTTATGGGAATAAATCCATTTGTTCAATATGTTATACGCGGATTAATACTGATAGCAGCAGTATTGCTAGACAGAGCAAAAAGCAAATAATATGACCGGTACGATTTATGATGCGCCTTTATTTCCAGGCTATAATTTTAATGAATTTTGTTTATCCGGCGAGACTCCTATAGTTAAAAATGCCAGCTACGACTGGTGGATAAATCGACCTAACGGCATGAACGGGTGGATTATAAATCTTACCATAGACGGCACAGGTCAGATTTGGGATGACGAAAATACGTTTTTGGTGAACAAGGGCGATTTGGTAGTTTTTCCTGATTCTGTACCTCACTTGTTCGGGAGAAATGAAAAATCATCTAAGTGGACGCATCGTTGGATTTATTTTCACCCTCTTCCGCAATGGATACCCATGCTGGACTTTTCCAATTCTGTCAACGGCGTTTATATCATAAGAATAAAAGATAATAATATATTTCAAAAAATAAACGAGTTGTTTGGAGAAGCTATATATTTGTCATACACCCATGAATCAAATTCTCTGCTGACTAATTTGTTTCTTAATATCATTGAAGAGATATTAATCCGTGTACAACTTATAGACACCCAAAATCATAAAACTCTGGGCATATCTATCACGGATACTGATATAATAAAGACTCTGCAATGGCTTTCGCTAAACTATCAAAAAGAACTCTCTGTTACGGATATAGCTGATGCTATGGATATAGGCTCCCAAGTGTTATGCAAAAAATTCAAAGAACAAATGCAGATTCCGCTGATGCGGTGGATTAACAACCACCGGCTTAACATGGCTGCAAAACTGCTCCTCATCACTAAATCACCTATAAAAGAAATCGCCTCGCAAGTAGGTTATACGGATAATTTGTATTTCTCAAAACTATTCAAGAAAAAATATGGGCTCTCTCCTAAATTATACAGAGACATCCACTAACCACTCAATAACATCAAAAAACAGCTTATTTAATATTATCGAGGTGGACGTCGAGAGATTCCGCATTCTACACCTCGCAGAAACGTTGCCGATATGTCTGCACCCTCCGGCTCGGCAGATTTACAGATGTATGCAGACAATGCATCTGTTTCTTTAGAGAACTCGCAAAAGTAAAAACTCCCAGTAAATTTGAGCTATAACTAAAAATCATACATATTCACCAGCCGCTCCGTCAGCCCAAACATAAAATAACCGCAAAATTATAAAAATAGAACACCACCACCGCAAATTTATAAAATACAGATATTATTATAAATATTAGATAATAATAATGAAAAGATTGACACTTTTAAACACCTCACAGCCCTCAATATTCACCTTTCCCTTCATATCAGCAGAACGATATATCAAAAACGCATAAAGGGCTTTAAAAGCGGGTTTCTCGCTCAATCGTTTTTTAAGCAAAAATTTTGATAAATGCTCCTGCGTTATAATTAATAATAAAAAATCCCCCCCCCTCGCTGTGAAGGGGTGGATAGCATTATCTCAAAAACAAATTAGGTAAAAACAACGAAATACTGGATATATAAGTGATTAATACAAGAAAGGTAATATGCCTTTCAATAGAGTTTCTAAGTTATACTCACCTACCCTAGCCGCCACAAATAAATTTACTCCTAGCGGCGGTGCTATAAACCCTATAGTCGATTTACTGTAATTATTATACCAATAATGTGTATAGAGTCAATCACTACACTGGTGATTATAGCTAGAAACAAAGATGTTAATATTATTTATCATATTGAAATCAATGTGTACATAACACACCTTACAAACAACAATACTATATTCGCCAACGCCAAGATAACTATTGGATTGGTGGTCATAGATGTTATTGATTCTGCAATATGCCGGTATACGCCCAATCGTTAGAACTTTTGTAAATGCAGGTGCGCATCCTAACATCACCATGATAGTACCTGTAGTCAGACTAGCATTGCTTATCGCTTTATATAACTGATTCATATTCAACTCTTTGCATATGAACACTACGACAATAAAACTGTATATTACAGCAGCTGCCTCAGCGGGAGTGAATATTCAACCGTATACACCACCTAAAATTATAACAGGTGTTATCGATACCCATTTTTGTTTATATTTGAAGAGTCGACGATTTTTTTACTATTCCTTACTTCAATATACAAAGAACCTGCTATGGAAACTGCAGATAAAACCAAAAACATTAACGTTATAGGTCTTGTCCACATAAAATCCAATGAATTGTACGACATTATCAGGCTTCTATTGAAGTTTGATTCTATGATAGGCGACAATAAAAATCCCAGTACAAAGGGGCCTAACGGAAAATTATAGTGTTTGGCAAAAAATCCTATAACACTGAATAACAACATTATACCTACGTCAAACAAAGAATGCTGTAAAGCATAACTTCCCACTATACTTAAAATCGATACACAAATCCAAATATACTCACGCTTTAGCGATAGAAATTTACTCATAAGCTTTGTCATTGACAATCCGTATATAAGTATTATGAAATTAGCTAAAATCATAAGAGCTATGATTATATAAATCAAAGCGCTGTTATCTTGGAACATTTGGGCTCCGGGTTGCACACCGTAACTAATGAGAGAGCCTATAAGTATAGCAGTAACCGTATCGCCGGGCAGACCTAAAGTAAGCATTGTAATTAAAGCTCCGCCTATTACAGCATTGTTTGCGACGCATGTTGTGGATAAGCCGGTAATAGAGCCGTTGCCGTACTCTTCAGGGTGTTTTGACAGTTTTTTACCCTGCCCCCATACTATTACAGATGCTATATCGCCGCCCGCAGCTGGGATTGTCCCTATAATAGTACCTGTTACAGCAGACGCCAAAGATGAAGGCAGCAGTTTTAAAAATAAAGAAAACGATAATTTGTCAGAACCAAACTTGATATTGCTTGTGCTTCTGTCTTCTTTTTTGCTGGAGGCTATTTGGTATAAAACTTCACTCAAACCGAAAGTCCCTATAAGCATAGCTATAAAATTAATACCCTGCAGTAGATTTATATTTTTGAATGTAAATCTGGGCAGACCCACTATCGCATCTGTACCGATGGTGGCAAGTAATATGCCCGCAATCCCCATACATATGCTCCTGAGAACGTTTTTGCCTCCAATAGAGACCATCATAGTCAATCCGAATATACCTAAAGAAAAATACTCCGCCGGCCCGAATCTCAAAGCTATCTTCGCAAGAGGAAATGCAAACAAAATCAACACAAAAGTACTAAACAATCCTCCGAATACTGAGAATACCGTATTTATATCCAAGGCTAGTTTAGCCTTGCCTTGTTTTGTCATAGCATAACCGTCTAATGTTGTACATATAGAAGCAGGAGTGCCAGGCGTATTTATCAGAATGGCTGATATTCCGCCAGACCAAATAGCTGCATTCCACATGCCTATAAGCATAGCAAATCCTTGACTGGGCTGAAGCCAGAAAGTCAGCGGAACTATGAGAGCTATACCCATAGTCGCCGTTAATCCCGGCAAAGTGCCTATAAAAGACCCCAACAGCACACCTATGGCAAGGTACACCAATATATCAACAGCCATCAAAGACTGTAAAGCATTAAAAACTTCCATGATTTTTCCTTTACAATAATTTTACAAACTGACTTTTAACAGCAGTGTGAACACCCCATATAACAAACATGAAAAAGCGGACGTCAATATTATATAGTCTTTTAAATTGAATATACCCAGTAGATTCATTACAGCTAATATAAGCAAAGGCAATGCTACATAGAAGTTTGTTATCTGCCATATAAATATAAAACAAACTAACAGCACCAATAAAACACCAGCCTTTAACAAGGGGATTGTTGTATGCTTTTCAGACTTTTTGAATATACCCACCGCGCTCAAAGACATAAGCACGACAGATAAAAACATAGGCATAACGCCTGGCCCCACTCCTCCCGCAGATGCGTTGTAAGAGAGGAGCGGGAGGCTGTTTATCATAAAAAACAAAGAATAAATTCCCAGTATCAAATATATTACTCTATCCATAAATATTCCTTTGATTCAAAGTCTTTATATTAGTTGTTTAGGTTTTTAATAAGAGGAATAAAAAACTCATACTGGTCTTGTGCAAATTCCTGCATATCTTTGGAGTTTTGGTATCCGTGTATCAACCCTCTGCCTGTAACTTGATTTTTGAAGTCATCGCTTTGCAATACCGCCTCTGAAGCAGGCATCAATACTTCAAGCACTTCTTTAGGTGTACCAGCCGGTACTGCAAAAGCACCCCAGCCTATCATTGACAAATCTTTGCCCATTTCGTTTAATACAGGTACGTTTTGAGGAAGTTCTCCTCTGTCTTTTCTCATAGAGGCAAGCACTCTGAGACTGCCGTCTGCAACACCTGCTTCAACCTCGCTTTCTGATACGGTTACGGCTTCTATATGATTACCCAGCAAAGCAGCAACGGCAGTAGCCCCGCCCTCAAAAGGCACATGGGTGAATTGAACTCCTTCTGCATCTCCAAGAGCAGACGCAGCCAAATGCCATATGGAACCCGGACCTGAATTGCCTACACGTACTTTGTTTGGATTATTTTTGGCATATGTGATAAACTGTTCGTAATTGGTCCATGGAGAAGATGAAGATACGGTCAATGCTGAAGGCACTATAGTACCTCCTCCTATAAACTGAAAATCGGACGGTTTCATTTGGACATGTCCTAAAGATTCCAGCATTACGGATTCTACAGGCATATAAGCTATTGTATATCCGTCAGGTTTACTATTTTGTACATAAGACAAACCTATTGCCCCTGCACCGCCTGTTCTGTTTTCGACTATGACAGGCACATTTAATTTATGCTCAAGCAGCTGAGCATAAATACGAGCGGCAGTATCTGACGCACCACCTGGTGAGTAAGGAACTACCAATGTTATATTTTTTGACGGATAAGACTTATCCGATTCTGCACAAGACATAAGCAACATAAAAATGAAAATACAAATAAACTTTTTCATAATTTTCTCCTAAAATAAAATAATAAACTAAATTTTTAACGCTGTACTCTTCCGCTGCCGTCCCCACGCATGAGAGCGGTAACTTCTTCAAAAGAAACTAAATTCAAATCTCCAGGTACACTATGTTTCAAACACGAAGCCGCTGTAGCAAACTCTAAAGCGTCTTCATCTGTATCAAACAGATTAAATCCGGATATCAATCCTCCGGCGAATGAATCTCCTCCTCCCACTCTATCCACAATATCTTTAATATCGTAAGACTTGGCGGTTATTACTTTCCCCCTATCTGCAAGCAATGCAGACCATCTGTTGTGGTCGGCGCTTATGCTAGTTCTGAGCGATACTGCTATTTTTTTGATATTAGGATATATGTCAAACACCTTATCCAAAATCTCTTTATAATGTTCCACTTCAATATGTCCCTTAACAGTATCTATATTATCCGACACTATACCCAGCGAATGCTGAATATCCTCTTCGTTGCCGATTAATACATCACAATGTTCTACTATAGCAGGCATAACTTCTTTTGCTTGTTTGCCGTAATTCCACAGCTTCTTACGAAAATTTAAATCACAAGATACAGTCAAGCCTTTTTCTTTAGCTTTTTTTACTGCAAACAGCGCCAACTCAGCCGTACTCTGACTGAGAGCGGGAGTTATCCCCGTAATATGAAACCAAGAAGCTTCTTTGAATATATCGTCCCAATTATAGTCAGCAGGTACAACATACATTAGAGATATATTTTCTCTATCGTACAATACTGTAGAACCTCTTTGATTCGCTCCTTTTTCTACATAACATAAACTCATTCTCTTTCCGGCAAAAACCACATAAGGCTCGACACTTTCTTTTTTCAATTCCTTAATCGCAGCTTTCCCCAATGCATTATCAGGAACTGCACCTATAAATTTTGTTTTTAAACCGAATTGAGAACATGAAACGCATACATTCATCTCAGCGCCGCTAAACGCCGGAATCAAACAAGGCGTCTGCAGCAGTCGTTCATTATGGGGCGCTCGCAATGCCAACAGCAGGTCACCCATACCAATGATATACATTTACAACACCTCCAAAGTTTTATTATTTTTGATAAATAGTTGTTCAATTTTTTCCCAATTTTTATCATCTATATCACTTTTTGGACACATCCAAGAACCTCCGCAAGCTCTTACATTTGATACCGCAAAATAGCCTTTTAAAGTATCAAGAGTAATTCCACCCATAGGCATCCACTCAACTCCGAAATTTTTGTACACTGAATTTAATGCATTCAACCATGCTGTTCCGCCGTTTAACGCAGCTGGGAAAAACTTCAACACCTTAAATCCCGCTGTCACAGCATTTTCGACATCGGTAGGAGATGACACTCCCGGCATATAAGGCAGATTGTTTTTTGAGCAGTACTCCAATAACCACAGTGGGCTGGCTGGACTAATTACAACATCCGCACCCGCTTCAATCGCTGCATCAGCTTGTTTTTCTGTTCTAATGGTAGCAGCGCCTATGGCGACATTAGGATATTGGCGCTTCATTTTTTTTATAGCTTCCAATGCAAATTCATTACGGAGAGGTATTTCGATTGTTGGAAGAAGTCTGCTGCATATATCGCCTATTCTCTCTATTGTTTCGTCGTTTTCTATAACAACCACAGGTACGGTTTTAGGATTCAAATAATTATCCATTCTCATATCACTCATTAAAATCTCCTAATCCAAATATTTTTTTACACGGCTTTCAAAAGAATCGACCTTAGTAAATAATTCTGTTTCCTCTTTGGGAGTTAATTGAACAAGCGGGCTTCTTACAATATTTTTACAAAGCCCCTTGCGATTTAAAATAGCTTTGAATATACTCATATTCCCATAACCCAATATATCGACCACCTCTGTAACCAACTGTTGAAATTCTAACGGCACTTCCTTGCCGGCAAATACCATATCCAAATATTTAGCAAAAACTTCAGGATACACACTTGCCGCCCCTGTCACAATACCCTTAACACCTAAAGGCACTAATGCAACGGCCATATGATCTGTACCCGATAACACGTTACACTTGTTATCAGACGCCAAAATATAAGATTGCGTTCTGTTAGGGTCAAAGAAACTGTATTTCAATCCCTTGACATTTGGAAATTCATTGATAAGCTCTGAAAAACATTCTACTGACAAATCGTTCCCTGTACATTGCGGTATATTATACAAATATATATCTTTATCCGCCGATATACCGCGTATAGCCTGCCTATAGAAGTCAGCTATGGCATTCTGAGATATTTTGTAGTAATGCGGTGTTACTATGCTTACACTGTCCGCACCATTGGCAAAAGCATGCTTTCCCAATTCAATGACTTCATCGATGCCCACTCCGCCTATATGCACGCAAATCGTCTCTGTAGATTTTTTGTTCTTTAGGTAATATTCAGCAACCTCTTTTCTCTCATCCAACGTAAGACCTAACATTTCTCCCGTTGTACCGCAAACGAAAAATTGCGATATACCCGCTTTTCTCCATATGTCAAGCAATTTACCCGTACTCTCATAATCAACAGCTTGATTTTGATTAAATGGCGTCACTACTGCTAAGACTAATTTCTCCAGCATTTTTCCTCCAATGTAATAAATTACATATCAATGTTTATTTATTACATTATAACACACTTGTATTTTTATGCTATATTATTTTTAAAATAAATCAAACCAAAGATAATTAATTATAACACAAGTAATTAAAATTAACACAAAATAAATTTGACAAACCGTTAAAAATGATTTACAATAATGTAAAATAATACATTTGGGATTCAAAATGTCAAAATCAAAAGTTACTATCAAACAAATTGCTGAAGAATCAGGACTGTCTACAGCAACAGTATCGAGAGTACTCCACGCGCCCGACTTGGTAAAAGAAGAAAGCCGTCAAAAAATACAGAACATCATAAATAAGCACAAATACGCATATTCTGCACCTATCGATAAGAAATCTCGATATATTGGAATTATTTTCCCAGATATGTCTAATGCCTTCTATGCAGGTATTTTAACACCTTTTGTTGAGGCTTTTCATCAAAACTTTCCAGAACATGAGTTAATATATTATTATTCTTGTGATATCCCTGAAAAGGAATTTGAAGGATTGAATTTTTTTCAGAGGCAGCAATGTGAAGCGATTATCATAATACCCACGACAAAGTACATAGTAAGCCCTGACGTCTGGAATAAAAGCGATATTCCTATAATATGGCTTGAAAGAACATGGGACGCCATAAAACCTTTATATGCCGTATTTTCAAATAAAGAACTCGCAGCATATGAAGCAGTCAGCTCTCTTTTAAGAAATAACATAAAATCAATATTAATGATAAACGGCTCAAAACATCTGTATACGGCACAAGCTAGAGAAAAGGGTATGGTTAAAGCAATAACAGAGCATAACTTAAATCCGGAAAATCAATATATAGAATATGGAGAATTCACATGGGCTCACGGATACGCAACCATAAAAAATTTCAATCTTTCAAAAATTGATGCAATTATAGCCGGTAACCACTCCACAGCACAAGGAGCACTACAAGGTCTTATGGAAAAAAATATATCCATACCAAACGACATAGCTTTTATATCTTTTGATGAAATCGAGTCTTTCAGCTCCTCAAACATAAGTACTGTATCTTTTTCGGGTAAAGAGATGTCTATGGAACTGGTAAATGTATTAGAAAAAATACTCAACGGTAATCTAGGCACTCATATCTATTATATGAATGCAAACAAAGTCTTACGCGGTTCGGAGATTCGCTCTACACGATAATCAGACAATACCTATATCTATGATTTTTTGCACAGCTTTAAAATCAACAATTTAACGCTATATGTCAATATTTCAGATTTTATTTATCACTCCGCTATCATCTGCCCATTTCAATAGTTAACTGCTATTAGATACAAATTAAATTTCTTTTAACCATCAAGTATAACAAGAGTTTGCCCTATATTACTCAGTAAACCACCCTAAAAATAAAGGTTTACAGGAATTTTATAGACTGTTTGCAATTATGAATCCCGTAAATCTGCAACAAAATATTTTTATGGGTCTACACTATCTACACCAGCGACACCCGCAAAATACACCATACAAAAGAAAAACCCTCCTATAAATTTGGTATAGGAGGGTTTATTTAGGGTGTTTACTTAATTTCTTCGGTTTTGATTGTTAAGTGTTCCGCATTCTCTTCCACAGTAGTAACACACCCTATGGAGCGTATTTCGGCGTAGCCCAAAGGGTGTACCTAGCTTTTATGTCGTTCTTATCAACGGATTCTTTGATAGCTATCAAGTGGCTTAAACGGCGACTTTTTAAGCAGCTCTATCAGCTTATCGTTGCCTTTCGGGTAGCTTATAATTCTGCCTTTCCTAAACGAAAATATCATCGTTTCATAGAACGTTTGTCTTTGGTGGTTAATTCGTCTACGTTTTTAAGAGCGTAGTCCTCAAGCAGTACCGCAGAGGCTTTGAGCCCCGAACCTAATCTTTTATATCTTTAGTCAATTCTCTTAACTCGTTTATAAATTCTTGATTGTTTATAGTGTTATCTATAATTTTATTTAATTCGTCTCTTTCCTGTCCGTAATATTCAAAGGTTCTCTCCAGCCATTTATCTCCTTTATCTCCTTCATCTTTTTTAAATCCATATTCTTTGTATAATTCATAAGAGTGTTCTGTATATTGTTTCATCCATTTCCATTTTGTATCAGTCAATACAATAAAAACACTTGAACGAATACCTTGTAATAAAAAATGTAATTCTACATGAAATAGTATATTTTCATGTAGAAGAGTGTTCTTGCATAAACACCCACCTTCTGGTTTGAACTTATACTCACGTTTGTAAACATTCTTAATATTTTCTATTTCGTTAAAGGCGTTTCTTACATTTTCAAGAATTTCTTTATTCTTTTCGTCTAAGTTACATATTTTAGATATTTCTTGCAGCATTTCTTCAGATTCGTTCATTTCTTCCTCCATTTCCTCTCTCACAGACCTCAGTATCTCCTGCCTTTGTGCCCTATCTTTTGTACTCAGCGAGGGAACATATTCTTCTCTCAACCTGTCGCCACTCTAGTCCTCTCCTCTCAGCATATCTGCTCGTTTCCCATCTCTCATCCATTCTTCTCCTTTGACTACCCACTTTATTTTACCTCTTTCCAACACTTCTCCTCTCCTGACCTACTCAACTTCCTTTCCTTCCACCCTCTTCGCCCACTCCGCCTCCTCATCCACTCTCATTTCCATCTTAGCTTGTCCTTGTGTTGTTTATTTGATCAGGGAGCTGTTTTCACCATGAAAGCACAGTCGAAATCACCAAATCACTCAGAAGCACAAGATAGCGATACAGCAAAGGTATAATTAGTCCTTAATTAGAAACTTTATCTAATACATTACACAGCCATAATCAGGAGCGTGCTAACGAACCTGGATGGTGAAATTAGATTCCCACAATACAAGCGAGAGGCTGGATTATCTACCTTGATGCTGAGTGTTGGACCAGTTTCTGGAGACATTGTTGCCTTTTTAAGTAAAATGAAGAGAACGATGCATTATTTTACTTTTTTTTTATTGCCTTCGTTTAGAAGAAACTGAAAACTGTGTTCTGGTGTGAGGCACTTTGTGAGATTGGGTTATTACAATAAGCTGCTAAACAAACCGGATTTTAAAGTGCAATGCTTTGAATTGACATTTGTGTGTTTGTGTGTGTGTGTGCGTGTGTGTGTGTGTGTTGCAGAGCTTGAAGTGGCCAGGCTAAGCACGGATGGGAACCTGGCAGACCTGACATTTCCTCAGTCAGAGCTACATGGAAACTCCATCCAGCTGTCATCCAGCACTCTCAAACAGCACGGCAGAAACGGTAGAAGAGCAATCTCATATTCTCTCTTCCTCTCATTCTCACTGTGAGATCCATGATGCCCCCACCCCCCTCTCTCTCTCTCACCATCTAACCCACTCGCAATGTTGTCGTCTCCTCCTTCATTCTTCTTACACCCACATTCTATTTCTGGTTTAAGCCAACAATTGTCAAGTGCGCCTCCTCCATGTTTCCTTGTGTCCTGTTGCAGGTGAGATCAGGATGGCCTTTGTCCTGTACAGGAACCTGGGTTCCTACTTGTCCACAGAGAATGCAAGTGTGAGACTGAGCAGCGAGGCCGTCTACCCGAAT
>LNZQ01000111.1 GCA_002007315.1 Epulopiscium sp. Nele67-Bin004 | reverse complement strand
ATCATTTTTAAAATATAACTCTATATTAATCATTATGCTTCAATAGTAGTTATTTTTACTTTTGTAAATGGTTGACGATGTCCTTGTTTCTTTTTATAAGACTTTTTAGCTTTATATTTGAAAACAATGATTTTTTTCGATTTACCTTCTGCTACAACTTCCGCTTTAACAGTAGCACCATTTACAGTTGGGTTTCCACAAGATAAACTTCCATCTTTAGAAACTGCTAATACTTTGTCAAATACAACTTCTTCACCAGCTGCTTTGTGTAGTTTTTCTACATTGATGACAGAACCTTCTTCAACTTTGTATTGTTTTCCACCTGTTTCAATAATTGCGTACATCTGTACACCTCCTCATACGAATACTCGCCGAATTTGGTACTATAGGACTGCATAGTTTACAACCTCTTCGTGCGGCTCAAAACACTATCATAATATATCACAACTTGCAAATACTTGTCAAGGCTTAAATTGTATCACTTCGTGTAAAGGTTTGTATACTCTTGTTCTTGTTAGTTGCATAAGCCCGATTTCTGTAATCGGATATACTTTCGTACGCTTGCCATCATACTTGCTTATCAGTTCTTTTGCATACTCAAACAAAACGTCTTTATCTTTTTGTGGCTCAACTAAATCAACTATTACAATTCCCGCTATATTGCGTAATATTATTTGCGAAAGTATTTCTTCTATTGCAATTTTGTTAAGTTTAAGTGAGTTGCTAGTTTCAGTAGCTTTTGCACTGTTAATGTCAACAACTGTCATAGCCTCAGTATGTTCTATAACGATATTGCCACCGTTTTTTATCCAAACTTTTGACGTTAAACACTGTCTAAATTGCTTTTCGATGCCCAACAACTTAAACATCGCCTCTTCTTTTGGATACAACTTTTTTGTAACCGTCACCTTATCCAAAAAATTCTCAACTTCGTTTAACTCGTCTTCATCGTTGCACAACACGTCAATATCGTGATTTATATGTTCTAGCAACCATTTTGAATACGACAGTTTATCTACCTTAAATTTGTGTCCTTTATTTAAAAAATCTTTAGTATCCATAATTTTATTTGCTTGCTCTACTAAAAATAGTAGCTCTTTTTTTAGGACATTATCACTAACATTTTGTGCTTGCGTTCGCACGATAAACCCAAAGTCTGACACATCTGTCACCAGCTTTTTGAGATGCTCTCTCTTATCGGTATCGGTTATTTTTTTTGAGATTGCAACACCATCTTCGTTAAGCAAACATACGAAATACAACCCTGTAACATTTATTAGCCCTGTAAGTCTATCGCCCTTATCGCCAACTTGTTCTTTTGACACTTGTACAGGCATTTTTAGCCCCAAATGCAACTTGTTTAAATAGTTTTGTGGAATTCGCTTAAAGTGCAACATTCCTTTTTTATCTACACCAAAATCTATAAATACAGCTTGCAAATTTTTTACTATATCAACAACTTGCCCAACGTATATTTTATCTTGCCTAGACTCATTTTCGCTATCACTAACAAATAGTTGTACAAGCTTATTATCTTTGATTTTTGCTACTTTGGTGAGTGTTTCTGTTTTTTCTATTACAAGCAAGTCATTCATACTCTATCACTTACCAAAATTGGAATATATTTTCCATCTTGGTCTGTATAAAGTTCAGTCCTTGTTACAGTATATATCAAGTTGTCAAATTCCTCTTTAAACAAAGCTTTTAGCAACAAATCTACATTTAAGTTTTGTTTGCTACCTGCAAATAGTTTTGCTATAATTTGTAGTTTATTTTCTGTCTCAACTATTTCACAATCAATAATTAGCGGCTTAATATCAACTTCAACCCACTTTTTCTTTTTATTACGTTTGCTAATCAAAATCTCATCTTGTTGCAACACTTGTAATAGTTGAGCTTTATTTTCGTAATCAATATCAACAACATAATCCGCAACATCAACTTGACTCATAAGTGTAGGCGTGCCTTCCACAACTTCAAAAGTATCTAACATTTTTATACCTTCTGGTAATATGTTGTTTAGACGCTCTTTCATATCCGCCACATCCATATCATCTTTCGTACGAATTTCTATATATTCACCGACGCTAGACACTCCCACTGATAGTGGCATAGCAAAATATACTTTTGAATGTGGGTTAAACCCTTCAGAGTAAGCAACATTGATTTTTGCAACTTTTATCGCTCGTTGGAACAACCTAACTGTGTCCAAGTGTCCCACAAATTTAACTCGTCCTTCTTTTGTAAATTTCCCTCTAATTCTCATAACAAACTCCTTTGTTAAATACTTTTGCTCCACACGCCGAACATTGTTCTCTACATTGTGGCGTTGTTGTTTCTTGTTTTGATTTTTTGCTTTCTCTAATCAAAAATTCTTTTGTTACGCCAATGTTAATGTGATCCCATGGCAACACTTCGTCATAACTACGCTCTCTGCTAGCATAAAAATCAAAGTCTACACCACTTATTTTTGACGCTTCAATCCATTTGCTTCCGTCAAAATGTTCTGACCAACTGTCATATGTGCACCCTAATTTGTACGCTTCGTAAATTAAGTTTGCAACTCGTCTGTCACCTCTTGCAATCACTGCTTCTAGCACACTTGTTTTTGCGTCGTGATGATTGTATCTAATTTGCTTACGTTTTATTGCATTTCTAAGTTGCATGTGTTTTGACATAAACGACTCAACAGTGTCTTGCGGGTGCCACTGAAACGGCGTAAAAGGTTTTGGTACAAAACATGACGTACTTACTACAAGTTGTAATGCGCCTGGGCGTTCTTCTTTATCTATACCATAGTACACTCTTGCGATTTCTTCAGCCAAATTTGCTATACCATATATATCTTCTTCTGTTTCAGTTGGTAGCCCCAACATAAAATAAAGTTTTACACGGCTCCAACCACCTCTAAATGCAAGGTTACACCCGTTTAAAATTTCTTCTTCTGTAATATTTTTGTTTATTACATCTCGCATACGTTGTGTTCCTGCTTCTGGAGCAAATGTTAAGCTACTTTTTCTAACTTCTTGCACTTTTTGCATCAAATCAACTGAAAACTTGTCAATTCTAAGCGATGGCAACGAAATATTTACCATTCTATCGTTACAAAGTTCAATTAATTCTTCTGTAAAGTTTTCCAAATCTTTGTAATCACTCGTTGATAGCGATGCTAATGAGATTTCTTCATAACCCGTACTATCCAGCAAATTTTTTGCATAATCAATTAATACATCTTTTTTCTTTTCTCGCACAGGTCTATAAATCATACCAGCTTGACAAAATCTACAACCTCTTAAACAACCTCTAAACATCTCCAGTGTAACTCTATCATGAACGGCTTGTATCCAAGGTATAATTTGCTTTTGTGGGTAAAATACATCGTCCATATCTGTAACGACAACTTTACTTATAATCGGTCTTGCATCTTCATGCAAAACTTTCTTTTCTTTTATAGTTCCGTCTTCATTATAAATTTCTTCGTAATATTTTGGAACATATATTCCATCAAAACTTAACATAGCTTCAATAAATTCATCACGTGTTCTACCGTTTTGTTTGAACTCTTTGTACAGTTCAAATATCTCATCGTATAACACTTCTCCCTCACCCATATAGAAAAAATCTATAAATGGTGCAAGCGTTTCGGGGTTGTATGCACAAGGTCCTCCCGCTAATACAATAGGGTCATCTTCTGTTCGGTCTTTACTTAGTATCGGTATCCCTGCTAAGTTCAACATGTTAAGAATATTTGTATAACTCATTTCATATTGTAACGTAAAAGCTAAAAAATCAAACTCTTTTATAGGGGTGTGGCTCTCTAATGAAAATAATGTTATATCATTTTCACGCATCTTTTGTTCCATATCAACCCAAGGCGAAAACACTCGCTCACAAAATACATCTTCTCTTCTATTAAAGAAATGATATAAAATTTGCATTCCTAAATGACTCATCGCCACTTCATATACATCTGGAAACGCAAATGCAATGTGCACATCTACTTCTTCGATGTTTTTATTAAAACTATTAACTTCGCCCCCGATATATCTAGCTGGCTTGTCCACCTTATTTAAAATGTGATCGGGTATTACTACTTTTGACATATTCTTTCCTCCATTTTATATTGAGGTACAAAAAAAGACTTAAAAATTAAGTCTTTAGCGTACAACCTCTCTCCAACTTAAGTCTCCTCTTTCTAGTGCCTTAACTAACAACTCTGCAGTAGCAAGATTTGTAGCGATAGGAATATTATGAATATCACATAATTTTTCTAAGCTACTTATATCTGGTTCATGCGGTTGTAATGTTAGAGGATCTTTTAGAAAAATAAGCATATCTAACTGATTGTGGGCAATTTGTGCTCCTAGTTGCTCTATTCCTCCTAAGTGCCCTGATAAATACTTATAAATTGAAAGATTTGTAGATTCTTCCACTAATCTTCCTGTTGTTGCTGTTGCATATATAGTATGTTTTGCTAATATATGTCTATATGCAATCGTAAAATTTTCCATTAATTTCTTTTTTGCATCGTGTGCTACTAATCCAATATTCATAATAACCCTCCTCTTAAAACATCGTTTCTTCTCTATTACCTATAACACTTAAAACTAAGCCCATACCCATCATATTAGCCCATAAAGAACTACCTCCATAGCTTACAAATGGCAAAGGCAATCCCGTGTTGGGCAATACTGCTGTAACTACTCCTAAATTGATAAATGATTGAGCTGCTATCATTCCAAAATAACCCACTAGTATCATTCTACCAAAATCATCATCTATAACGTAGGCCAAAAATAAACCTCTACCTACAAAAAGTATTATTATTCCAAGTAAAACTAAAATACCTACAAATCCAAATTCTTCAGCTATCGTAGCAACTATAAAGTCATTGTGGGACTCTGGCAAATAGTTTAATTGGCTTATAGCACCTTGGTATAAACCTTTACCATTTAGACCCCCTGACCCTATAGCATCTACTGACCTACTAGTTTGATAGTTATCAGATTGAGAATCTCCCCCCATTACAGCGGTAACAATTCTATTTCTTTGATATGCATCTAAAATTTGTTGGTTTGGATTACTAACAATATATCCTACCGCTATTGCAACAGTAATTCCGCCTACCAGTGCAGTTCCTAAAATATATCTCATTTTCAATTTACTTACAAATAATTGTAACACTAATAAGGTTAAAATTACAATACTTGTTGATAAATTTGGTTGTCTATTTATTAATATGAACGGTACAAATTGAAAAAGTCCTATTTGAGCTATTGTAACAACCGAATTCATCTTTTCATTTTTGAGCGATATTAACCTCGCTGTACACAATATCATTGTGATTTTAGCAAATTCTGATGGCTGTATTTGTACGGGACCTATGCTAATCCATCTAGTTGCTCCTTTTGCATCATTACCAAACAAAAGTACTGCTAGTAAAACTAGATTAGTTATAGTATAAATTCCCAAATACCAAACTCCTAAAAACTTGTAGTTAAAATTCATAATTATTGTCATTAAAATCAAACCAAAAATAAAAAAAGTAATTTGGCTTTTTAATACGCTAGTGTCACCTGAATATGAAGTGGCACTACTAATAGCTAATATACCTATTCCTATTAACGCACTCATCAACAAGATTAGATAGATATCTATATTTTTAAATTCTATTCTTTTAAACAAGTGCATCAATATTACTCCTTTATTAGATTAATTAACTTCTGAGGCTTTTCTTAAATTTTTTATCGGGATATTTGCGGATAAGATCGGAATTTTAGCTGATTCGTCTTCGTCACTTACCGTTGAAACTTGTATATTAAGATCATCTAAGTCTACTTCTACATATTTTGATATTACTGCTATAATATCTGATTTCATCATTTCTAATAATTCTGGCGAACAGTTTATTCTATCGTGAATTAATACTAGTTTCAATCTATCTTTAGCAATATTTCCTGCCGCTGGCATTTTCTTTTTAAACAACTGGTTATAATCGAACATATTGCTGTACCCCCTCCTCTATTTATTGCGTAAAGCC
>LNZQ01000110.1 GCA_002007315.1 Epulopiscium sp. Nele67-Bin004 | reverse complement strand
TCCGCCCTAAGCTTGCGGTTTTACTCTCCCTCAAGGAGATAGTCGTTGAACCTTTTCCATATCTAAAAGACTTAGGAAATTCGCTGCTAAACACCCATTATTTATACCTTTAGTGCCTAACGTAATGTATGTGTCACTCATACACCCTAATTAGATTTTATTTCAACATAGGCTATCCTTACTATTTTTTCTGCTTTCGCACCGTCATAATGTGATTTCTCCATTATTGTGGTTGTAAGGCTTTAGGGGTTAAAAGCAATTAACGTAGAGTACGCACCGTTTACACGATACGCAGGGCTTTCTATTTTAAAAATCTATATAAAACGAGATTTTCTCACATTTTTATAGATTTGCTATAACAGTTTTATAACCCAAACACACTGCCGCCGCCTCTCGCTTGTTGTATCCAAGTTTTAGAGCCAATAGTGCACTCATCATAGAAACGTATATTGTGCGTTCTTCAAAATCGTTAGTAGTTATTTTTGTAGGTTCATATCTAATATAATATTCGTCCAAATGTTTCATTAATATTTTCACAATATCATTAACCATTCCGATAGTTTCTGTAACAACTTCTCTCGTAGCTGTCCCCGCTGCTGAAAGTTGAGCAATATTTTTAAGCGTCATAATTTTGTAGTATATATTTTCACTTGCGGCTGTGTATGACATCTGATCCTCATAAAAACAATACTCATCTTTAATATAAACATGTGAAATATTATTTTCTTTTAATAGCAAAATATCACCTTTTGTTAAATCTTGACCTTGAGACGCTATCGTTTCACATTGGTCACCTAAAACAGCTAATGCTAAAGTGGAGCCTTCACGCAAATATCCTGTATGTATTGCTCTCATAAAAATCATTCCTTCCCAAATGTATTACCTACGCCTGGTACTTTTTGTATTTGTTGATTTTGTTGGTTTTTTTGGATTTTTTCCCGCTGAAATGAGTTGTCGTTGGTACAATAAAATGTGATTTAAAAGTTGTTCTTGAGTTTTGGTTGAAATATCAACAAATGCAATTCGGTACACGTAAGGTCTTGTCATATTTTCTTCATAAGATGGTAACACTTTTCCAATTAAATTAAAAACTGTTTTTTGTAACGTAAATTCTACAACTATTTTTGAATGTGCATCTATAATAACATCAGATAAAAATTTTAATCCACCTGCACTAATGTCCATCGTGTGTGCACTTATTGGCTCACTTGGAATGTCACATATAGTATCACCTATAACTTCAGGGATTACTAAAAACTCTATTGGAATAGACGCAGGAAGTCTAAAAAAGTTCCGTTGTTGCTTTTTGTGAACAGGCGATACAATTTTACCAACATAAAACATAGAGTTTGTTTTTTGTATTTTATTGATTAAAACTACATTAGCTAAATATAATGAATCGCTAGTAAAAAAATTAAACGTATACTTTTTTGACAAGTCTAGTGATAATAAACTGCTAGGTGTTTCAATTATTAGTTGTAGCCCTGCCCATGTCGTAAGCTTTGCTGTACAGCTGTTATCGTGGTCTACTATCTTCAAAGTGAAATTCAGATCTGACAATATAGTGGACTGGTATTCTTCAATACTATATTCTATTTCTTGTAATTGTATGTCTGTCATGTTCATCTCTCCTTTATATAAATTAATAGCGTTATAATATATTATACAATAGTATATTAAATGACACAACACAAATATTAACAATGTATTATGGACAAGTAAAAAAAGTAGCCATTTTATAGCTACTTTTTAAAAATTTTTAACTTTTTATTAACAACTAGTTGTATCTACGACGTGCTGATTGTGTACTTTTTGAAGATACTAGTAATTGATGTAGTAGTATGCATTTTTCAAGTTTATCTTGAACCTCAGGCGTAATATTTTTAAATGCAACACGGTATTCGTACAAGTTATCTTCTAATTTATCGAAGTGTGGTAATATTTTTCCTGTTAAATTAAACGTTGTTTCTTGAAGTTCAAAGTTTACGTAAATTTTTGCTGGCATCACAATTTCTGTATCAGTTACAAATTTAAGCCCCCCCGCACTTATATCAACCGTTTTAGACTTTTTAGGCGGCGGTAACTCTGATATTGTATGCTTTGAGTCTGGTGTAACTATAAACACTAGCGGTAGCTCTGCACGTAGCCTAAAATAGTTTCGTTGACGTTTTTGACGTATCGTTGATATTAAAGTTGCAGTATAAAATATAAAGTTTTCTTTTTTTACTTTGTTATTTAACGTTACAGTTGCTCTAAACACCGAATGACTTGTGATAAAATTTATTGTATACGTCTTTTTAAAATCAAGCGAAGGTGTTGATAATGGTAGTTCAATAATCAAATTTTCGTCTGACCAGTTTGTAAGTTTTATACCGTAAGTTGAGTTTTCGTCAACAAGTTTTATCTTTAGATCCGCATCGGATAATATTACTGATTGGTACGTATAAACGCTTTTTTCAATTTCATGAAGTGGATACTTTTTCATGGCAAACCCTCTTTTCTATTTCTATCTTATAAATATTATACAAAATTATAAAAAACTTTTCAATCCATAACACTTGATAAAAAAAAAGAGTTGTGCCATAATAAAACGAATATTATTTTTAGGAGTGGACAAATAGAATGAAGAAAAATGAAATAATTTGTGGCAAAATACACAAAGTTAATTTTCCAAACAAAGGAATTATGTATATAGACGACAATACACCTGTTGTTGTTGCAGATAGCTTAGTTGGACAAGAACTTGAGGTTAGGCTTGGTCGAAAACGCAAAAGTAAGTGGCAAGGATTTGTTGTACAAACTATAAAAAATCCAGACTATTTTATTGAACCTGCTTGTAAATATTTTGGTGTGTGTGGAGGGTGCAGTTTGCAACTTCTTCCTTATGATAAGCAGCTTGAGCACAAAGAAACGCAAGTGAAAAATATTTTACCTGAAATTGAAAAGTTTACTGGTATCGTTGCAAGCCCATCTGACTTTGAGTATCGAAATAAAATGGAGTTTTCTTTTGGAGATGCATACAAAGATGGCCCTATGGAGCTTGGTATGCATAGAAAACGTACAACATTTGATATTATAACTGTTGATGGATGCAAAATTGTTGACCCTGACTTTAGCGTTGTGTTGCGTGAAGTGTTAAATTATATGGTGGACAACGATATCCCGTTTTATAAGAAAAAAGTGCACGAGGGCACAGCAAGATTTTTAGTTGTTAGACGCTCACAAACTACGGGGGAGTTGCTTATAAATTTAGTTACTTCATCACAAGGTGGGTACGACTTTTTGGAGCTTGCAAACTATATCGCAGGGCTTGATATCAAAGTTGCAGGGTTTTTGCACACAATAAGCGACACACTTGCCGATGCTGTTAAACCTGAAACGGTTAAAGTATTGTATGGGCGAGATGTGTTGACGGAAGAAATTCTTGGGCTAAAGTTTGAGATTTCACCTTTTTCATTTTTCCAGACGAACACTAAAGGTGCTGAAGTGTTGTATAGCACTGCACTTGGTATGCTTAGCGATATTGAGGACAAAACTGTGTTTGACTTGTATTCTGGCACAGGGACAATAGCACAAATTATGGCACTTCGTGCAAAAAAAGTGTATGGTATAGAAATTGTTGCTGAGGCAGTTGAAAAAGCTAAAGAAAACGCAAAACTAAATGGACTGACAAACTGCGAATTTGTTGCGGGTGACGTGCTTGAGATGGTTGACAATTTGACAGTTGTGCCAGATACGATTGTTGTTGACCCACCTCGTGAGGGGATACACCCTAAGGCGATACAAAAAATTGCTAATTTTGGGGCTAAAGAGATATTGTATATTTCGTGTAAACCAACGTCACTTGCAAAAGATTTGATAGCTTTTGGTGAGGCTGGATATGAAATTGTTAAGATGTGTGCTGTTGATATGTTTCCGCAAACGGTACACGTTGAGAGCGTGGCATTATTGGCTAAAAAGTAATTTTTGATATAGGCCAAAAGTCATTGTTATGGACTGCTATAAGACTTTCCTAACAATGGCTTTTTTTGTCTAAAATATAATTATAGCATAAAGGTTACTGCGGTTACCAAAATAACTTGAATTTTATATATTAAGGTGTTACACTTTGTATTATAATTTCTACTACGTAGAGATAAAAAAGGGGGAGATACTATGCCTTATAAGAAAACTATTCATACAAGGCAAGATAAAACTTATCGCAACTTTCTAAAAAATAAGGTTATATTTCTTGAGCTACTTCAAAGCTTTGTAGCTGAAGAATGGGCAACAAAATTGACTATAGAAAATTTGCATGAGGAGAAAAGTAAATTTGTTTTGAGTGATTTTGATGAACGTGAGTCGGATATTTTATATAGTGCCACTATCAACGACTCCAAAGTATATTTTTATATATTATTGGAAGTTCAATCAACTATTGATTTTTCTATGCCAATTCGTATTTTGTCTTACACTTGGGAAATTTGGCGTGAACACATTAAATTTATAATTGATAAAAGTACACTTAAAAATCCTAAAGAAGAAATTAAAAAACGTAGTTTTAGGTTGCCACCCGTTATTCCAATAGTTTTGTATAACGGAGCAGAACCTTGGACAGAAAACAAAAAATTTAAAGACTGTATTGCTAATGCTGACTTATTTGGTAATTATATTATCAATTTTGAATATTTATTAATAGATGTCAACAGCTATACAAAACAAGATTTAACCCAATTAAAAAACGTTATTTCATCTATATTTTTATTAGACCAAAAAATTAGTCAACAAGAATTTATTAATCGAATTGAGGTCATACTTACAGAGATGATTGAACCAAATTCAGCTTACGCTTTATGGATGAAAAACTGGTTATCTGTTGTGCTTAACAATTCAGTTCGTGAAGAAGTACTATCTATATTTGATTCTCAAAATAAGGAGGAGGTTTCGCATATGATTGCTAATATTAATCAAACTATTCAGGAAGAAAAAGAGTTAGCTATTGAATTAGGAAAAGTTATCGGTATTGAAGAAGGTCTTAAAGAAGGCAAAATTATCGGTGTTGAAGAAGGTCTTAAAGAAGGCAAAATTATCGGTGTTGAAGAAGGTCTTAAAGAAGGTAAAGTTATCGGTATTGAAGAAGGTAAAATATTGTTAGTTATTAATTTACTTGATATTTTAGATGACGAAACACTTGCTATAAAATCGGGATTAAGTATGCAAAAAATCGCTGAAATTAGAGCTACACACACCAATTAAATCACGACTAAATAAATCTACATTATCTAAACTCTTCAAGTTAAGTTTGAGAAGTTAATATTTTTACCTGTATGGACGGCTAATAACCGTCCTATTTTTTTTGATTGCAGGCGACCAATGACTACCCAGGTCATATTTTTACATAAAAACAACAGTAAATCTCAATACATTTACAATTAATCTTTAGCCAAAATGTAAAAACTATTTGACACAAGCTATAACCCATGCTATACTAAAAATGTAAAAAATATTTGACATTTACTTAGGAGGAATTTTTATGGACGTAGTACAACTACAAGGAATTTTAGGACTAGCAATAATCGTCATTATGGGAATAGTTATACCAATATCTATGTGGTTTTCTATGGTGAAAAAAGAGGACGAACGCCGAGAAATGATTTTAGAAAAAACTTGTTTTTCCACCCTAGGGATATACACTGCAACACTTGGTATTAACGTTATTGGGTCGTTTGTTAGTCCTGAGACGTTTATACATGCATCAACAAATATCTCTCAACTTGCAACTATTGGGATTTTATTTTCGCTAAATTTATTTATTACAAAAAGAAGATTTGGTTGCTAGTAATGGAAAATAAAATTAAAGAATTTAGAAAAAATAAAGGACTATCACAGCAACAACTAGCAACAGCTTGCAACGTCACAAGACAAACGATAAACGCCATCGAAAATGATAAGTACGATCCAACTTTATCGCTGGCATTTCAGCTTGCTAAAGTGTTAGGGGTATTGGTGGACGAACTATTTAGGACTGGCGACTAACAATCGCCCGTGCGTTGTCCATACAGGTTATATTTTTACACATTTTTGCATAAAAATAACATTAAACCTTAATATATTTATAGTGGTTTAAAAAACTTTTGCCTCTATAATAGCAGCAAGGGGGAGTTACATGCAAAATAATATTATAACAATTACCTTTTTATTAGTCTTTTATTTTCATAGCATTGTATTTTTTCAAAGTTCACATAAATCACTTATAGCTAAAAAAGATAAAAAATTTTACTATTTACTCGCCTTATTAAATATACCAGTCGGTTTTATTTGGCTATATATATTACATGTTTCTATAGTATGTGCGTATTTATTTTTGATGTTAGTGTACGCTATTGAAATTTGGCTTTTTTTCGATGCAAGCAAATTAGCAAAAATTAGTGTTGCATTAAATGCTGTTGTTAACATGTTATGTATAGGTTCAATAGTTGTAGGTATTTTTGCATTTTGCCTAGATACAAGCGTATACCATATGTTTTATACGCCAGAGTTATTTTTATTTTCAAGAATTGTTATATTCAGCATATGTGGATTGCTAACAACATTGTGGATGCATATTATCCCATCGTATTATTGGGATTTATGCTTTAAATCTGAAAGTAAAACGATAGTTTTTGTTGCCCTAGAAATTATAACGATAATAGGTACTTTAAGCAATTCTATAAGTTATGAGGTGGAGTTTTACGCCCGTAGTTTAATTGTTCAACATATCGTGCAAGGATTTAGTTGGCTAACAGTATCTTATATCGGAATGTTTGTGTTAGTAGGTGTTGAAATGATTGACGAACACAAGCGTGACTTAGAACAAAACGTTAAAAATACCACTTTATACAAAGACCTTTTTGTAAACAATTGTGAATTGAGTTTGCAAGTAAACTGCACCACAAAAAAATTAGAAGATTGCAGAATGAAAGGTAGACTAAAACAAAATTTTATAGGCATGTATTATGAAGATTTCACAACATATGTAATCAAAACACATATACACCCTGACGATGTTGAAACCACAGTTAAAATGTCTAGCATAAAAACGATGATAAACACCTTCAACCTAGGTATAAATCACTATTATTTTGAATATCGCTTTAGAGATGTCGGCAAATCCGACTATGAATGGTTTAGGGTAGAGATATCCCTCAACGATACAACTAATGCAGGTCAATTGGGTGCTATATTAATAGTTGAAAGCATTCAATTTGAGAAAGAACTACAATTCGATGCCGAACGAGATGCACTATCAAAATTGTATAATAAAAAATTGACGCAAGAGTTAGTTCAAGAGTATTTGGACACAGGAAAAGACGGAGTTTTGTTTATGATAGATATAGATAATTTTAAAAAAATTAACGATAACTTAGGTCATGATGTGGGCGACCAGTTGATTGTAGATGTAGCCGATGCTTTAGTTAGTTTGTTTAGAAAAGATGATATTATAGGTCGTATCGGTGGTGATGAGTTTATAGTATTTGTAAAATTGTCAGCTGAAAAATTTGATATAGAAAACAAGGCAGGCGAAATCTGTAAAATATTAAACAAAACATATTCAAATGATACAACCAACGTAACTGTGTCCGCAAGTATTGGTATTTCAAAAACTAGCCTATCAACGTATAGTTTTGACCAGTTATACAAACTAGCTGACGTTGCCTTGTACACGTCAAAAGAAAAAGGCAAAAATACATTTACCTACATGGACGGCTAATAATCGTCCTATTTTCATTTTGCATGATATGGCTATATCCATACGGTTATATGCCTATTATTTAGGAGGTACCTATGTTAGAAAGCAAACGATTAATATTAAGAAAATTAACCCCTTCTGATTTTGAGGATCTGTGCAAAATACTACAAGACCCTGAAGTTATGTATGCTTATGAGGGGGCATTTACAGACGCCGAAGTCCACGAATGGTTGGAAAAACAACTTCGCCGATATGAAACAGATGGCATTGGGCTATATGCTGTGATACTAAAAGAAAATGGTGATTTCATCGGACAATGTGGAATTACAAAACAAGCTTACAACGAAATTTTTGTATTTGAAATAGGCTATTTGTTTCAAAAAGCATACTGGCACAAAGGCTATGCCACGGAGGCTGCAATATTATGTAAGCAATATGCTTTTAATGAGCTAAATTTAGACGAAGTTTTTTCAATTATTCGTGATACCAATTCAGCCTCACAAAAAGTTGCTAAAAATAACGGCATGATTATTGTTGATACTATCGTTAAACATTATCGTGGCATAGATATGCCCCATTATGTGTTTTGTGCCAAAAATCCATATAAAATGTCTAAGCTACAACTTTTTTGGGGTCGTACAACCGTTGTTATGTTTTTTATTTGGTTTTATGCTATATCTTTTGGATTTAATAAAGCCGACTATGAATTAGTTGGCTTGTATGGCATACCTACTCTCGTTTTAGTTGATTTTTGTAGGACAAGTATACCACTATATTATTTAGTGTTTAGTATTGTAATGAGTCGCATGAACAAAAACAAGTGTGTTAACCCCATATTTGTATGTATTTTATGTGCCGTTATAATGGTTTCTACTTTGATTTGGCTTATGCCATATGATTATGCCGATCCATTCCGATGATATATGATGAATGAATAAGTAGGGGGGGCGGTTAGTGCCCCCCCTACTTATTTACTTTTCTTTTTAAACAAATTTGCCCCATCGCCTTGTGTGAAATACAAAGCAACAGCCGATATAATCATCAAACAAACCGAATATACAAACGTCATAGCAACAGCATCTAAACTGCTATCAGCATCAGTTGCATTTTTTATAACAATTCCAAGTGGTTGCAAAAGCGGGTGGTACAAAAATACTGTTACATCATAGTCCGACAACAAACTATTAAAATTTAACACCATAACCGACACCAATGTTGGAAAAATTATAGGCACTATGACACGACGCAAAATATAAAACGGCGACGCTCCCATTGTTTGTGCTGCTTCCTCTAGCGAATCATCTATAGAAAAAAATGCAGCTTTTACCATTCTCAATGTAAACGGCAATTTTATTATTATATATGCAAACAACAAAATTACTTGTGTTCCTATCAAAACTTTGTTAGCCATTATTGGGCGTGGCGTATCATACGTCATCATCAATCCAATAGCAATTAATGTCGATGGCAACAACCAAGGCAACAACAACACATATTCTAAACTACGTTCAAATTTATTTGTTGCTTTTTGTATAATTCTAGTTGCAAATAAAATTAAAATTACTACTAAAATTGATGCCAGCCCCGAATAAACTATACTAACTACAAATGGTTCAAACGCCGATTGTTGCGAAAATAGCTTTTGCCAGTTTTCTAGCGTAAAGTTACTAAGCGATAAATCAGCATTTCTAATCGCCCTATAGTCCATAAACGAATATAACGTAACTAACACAACGGGAGTCACATAAATAAGCCACAGCCCCCACGCAACTATATGAGCCAAAACATTAAAAAATGGGCTTCGTATTTTTTGCTTTTTAAAACTAGTTTTAGTTTTAGCGATTGACATATACGTGCCACCTTTTTCAATTTTGTTCATTATAACTAACAAAACTGTCGTTGCAAGTCCTAACAACATCGCCAAAAAGGCTGCTATTTCTCGTGAGAATGACGTTTTAGAAAACTCTATAATTATAGGGTTAATCGTCTGAAAGTCACTTCCCCCAACAATTAGAGGTGCAGAAACCGCCCCAAGTCCTGTCAAAAATGTAAGTATCGTTATTGCAAACAATGTAGGCGTTAATATCGGCAAAACTACTTTAGTAAATATTTTACCAGACTTTTCGCCCAAAATTTGTGCGGCTTCAATAACTTGATTGTCTATGCTACGTATCGCATTTGTTAAAAAAATGATATGGTTTGACGTACACGCAAACGTCATTATAAATAAAACTGCAGGATATCCTATAAACCAACCCGTGTTCATCTCTGGGAATATTTGCACCAAAAAATTTGTCACAATACCTTGGTTTCCGTACACAAATTGATACGCTGTTACAAAAACAATTCCCCCATAAATTAACGATGTCATATATCCTAATTTTAATATTTTAGCCCCTTTTAAATCGAAATATTCTGTAAACAACACAACTAAAACACCTAACACATTTATTGAAATTATCATTGAAAATGCAAGCACAACGCTGTTCCACAATGCTTTCATCGCTCTATTGGAGTTTAATACTTTTGTTACAACTGTTGTTGAAAATTCACCGTCGCTAAAAAATACTTTGATAAATAAATTTACATTCGGAATAATTAACAGTGCGAGCACAAACCACATTAGAGATATTCTAACTACCACTCCTAATATCCCAATTTTTTTATAATAATCTGCTATTTTAGTTACCATTTCACACCTCTAAAACGCCATAATATCATCAATATTTATATATAATTTTACTACTTGTCCAACAGAATGTACATCGTTGCCATTGTTAAGTTCAACATTTCTAATAGTTTGGTTACAAATATTATATGAATATGTAGTAGTTACCCCACTATAAGATATATCAATAACTTTTGCATCAATTTGTACATAATTGTCAGTTTTAGGCTTATTTGTAATTCTCTCAAGACGAATGTATGCTTTTTTATTTTCGTCAAAATTTTTAGTAGAATGTTTATTTATATGAGCAATTAAATCTTTTTCTAACACGTTTATATCACCTATAAAGTCACATACAAACTCAGATGCCGACCTATTATAAATTTCTGCGGGCGTCCCAACTTGTTCAATTTTCCCGTTGTTAAATACTGCAATTCTATCAGACAATGTCAACGCTTCTTCTTGGTCATGAGTTACATACAACGTCGTTATATTTAGTTCTTTTTGCAATTTTTTTAGTTCTGCTCTAAGCCCCACACGCAATTTTGCATCTAAGTTACTTAATGGTTCATCAAGACACAATATTTTCGGCTCTGTTACGATAGCTCTTGCAAGTGCAACCCTTTGTTGCTGACCTCCTGACAATGCTGCAACTGGTTTTTGTAGTTGTTCTTTCGTCAAATCTATTTTTTTCGCCACTTCTAAAACTTTTTCATCTATTTGAGATTTAGACATTTTTTTTACTTTAAGTCCAAATGCTATATTTTCGTATACATTCATTGTCGGAAAAAGTGCATAGCTTTGAAATACCATTCCTATTTCTCGTTCATCAACATTTTTATTTGTTATATCTTTGTTATTAATCGAAATTGTTCCACCATATGGGATAATAAAGCCTACCAACGAACGTAATGTAGTAGTTTTTCCACACCCTGATGGGCCTAAAAATGTAAAAAATTCGCCTTCCTTTATATTTAAATTTAGGTTTTTCATTGCCACAAAATCACCGTATCTAATTTCAATATTTTTAAAATCTATCATACTATACCTCTTTTCCAAAAAAATCTTAAAAAATTTAGGCGGCCATCTTAGACCGCCTACTAATATTAATACAAAAACTCTAAAGAAACTTTTTCAACCCAAGCATCTTGATATTGTGCAACCAATCCCCAGTCTACAACTTGAGGAGTAACTTTTGACATCAAGTCAAGAACGTTGTCTGGTGCAACAGCTAGCGCATCTGGGTGAGCTGGTGTTGTACCAAATGCTAGTGAAAATTGTGCTTGAATTTCCGCACTTCCAAACCATTCAACAAACGCCTGAGCTGTGTCATAATTATCCGTTCCTTCAACAACCGCCAGCTGTTCAACTAATATAGGTAACCCTGACTCAGCATAAATAAACTCAAAATCAGCATTATATTCTGTTTCATTTAACAACATTCCACTGCCCCACATAGACACAAATGGCATTTGTCCATTCACAACATTTTCCCAATAAGCTTCACCAGTTGTTGTCATGTATCCGTTTTGAATATATTGTTTTGCAACTTCCCAACCTTCTTCAGACACACCATATTCTCCATTTGGGTCAGCATAACGTACTAAAATTGAAGCCAACGTGTTTTTTGCCGTTCCCCCTGAAAGAGGGTGCATTTGATATTGCCCTGGATACATAGAGGCAAGTTGCGTAATATCAGTTATATTTGCAATTTCATCTGCACTAATTATCGATGTATCATATGCATAACCTAAAGGTTGCAATGCTATCGCCCAGTAGTAACCTTCTGGGTCACTGTATGCTGGGTCAACATCTGCCCCCCACGATGGATTTATTTCCACAAGTACATTTTCTGATTTAAGCTTTTCACATTCAACCGCACTTGGTCCCCAAACAACGTCTGCTATAGGAGAATTTTTTTCTATAATAAGACGCTCTGTAATTTCTGCACCACCACCACTTACGATAGAAATATCAAATCCTGCCTCGCTTGCTTTTTCAGCAACCCATTCCCCTCTACCTTCTGTTGCAGAGTTTGAGTATACAACAAGCGACGGAGTAGAACTGCTTGTATCTGCACTACTTGAACTACTTGAACTGCTATCATCTGAGCTACTTGAGCTTGTTGTGTTGTTACTTGTTGTCGAACTTGCGTCAGAGCTTGCACAACCAACAAGTGCCACTGAACACATCATACTTAAAGTTAATAATTTTTTTAGTTTCATTATTTTATACCTCTACTAATTAAATAATTGTGTAAAATTGCTGGCCAATCTGTTTGAATAATATCAAATCCTAGCTCAATAAGCTTGCCCCAATTGTCGTCTTCTGACTCCGTAATTGCTTTTGTATCTGTAAATCCTCCTGATAAATTAAATCTTTCGCCAAGATCTATAGAGTTTACCCATGTTAAAATTTCATTAGATTTAAAATAATCCATCGCTGTATCACTAACTAGTTCATGGTCTTCACTGTCAAATATAAGTTCTGCTGCAACTACATTTATATTGTATTGTTTCACTGTGTTTATTTCGTCAAATTTATACATAATTGGCATAAACATAATATTTTCATCAGTTTCAGCAACATATTTAAGCAATTTTTCTTTGACTGGTGATTTTAAAAGAACATAGTTGTGAGCTTTAGCATTGCTTATAACTGTAATAGTTTTTTCCCATAACTCTTGATCTATAAATGCACGGTCAACATTAATTAGACATTTTTCTCTGAATTCTTCCAACACAGCTTCAAATCTAGGTATAGAATATCCTGATTTTTCTCCAATAACATTTGTACAATTATAGTTATCGATTTCTTCGCTAGTCATAGTGTGAACTTCTTTTTCTAGTCCAATGTAACTTTCAACATTAGTATGAAATCCGTAAAGTACGCCATCTTTTGAACTTACCACGTCAATTTCTATCATATCAGCATTTTGTTTAATAGCGGCTTTGTATGCTGCCACAGAATTTTGAATTATATTTCCTCCGTAGCTTCCTCTATGTGCCGCAATTAAAATTTTATTGCTCTCTAATTTTTGTTTAATTAAACTCATAATTTTCTCCTAATTAATTTTATCGTTGCTGTTAATTATAAATTTTATGTACAAAGGTTACAACCTGATTTTTGTTAAACTTACGTTAAATGTAGGTTAAATATGTCCACAAAAAAACGCCCCTCAAGGCGTAGTTCACAACATATTTATGGCGGGGACATAATAAAAAATATCGCATGGCGTGATAAAAAATATCGGGCGGCCAGTGACCGCCCTACACGTCAGACATTTCTATCGAAACAATTTGTCCCATATCTTTTCTAAAACTTACATCATCAGGTAGTCCAATAGGCTCAACTATAGGCAATATTATATTAAATATTGTACCATCGCCAAGTTTACTTTCAACCTCAATTTTACCTTTATGTAACTCAACAATTTTTGATACAATAAAAAGCCCAAGCCCGCTACCTTCATGCCCTCTACGCCATAAATCTCCCGTCTGAAAAAACTTTTCAAAAATTCTCGACAAATCTTCTTCCGCCATTCCGATACCATTATCCCTAATAGTAATGTTAATCTCCTCATTTATAACTGTTAAATACACATTAATTTCATCGCCTGCTCTGCTAAATTTAATTGCGTTTGACATTATATTTAATACCATTCGTTCAACTTGTTCAACGTCAATAACCGTCCAAATTTCCTCATCTTCGGTATCAAATAAGATTTCTATACCTTTGGTATCCGCAAACGGTACGACAGATAACGCAACTTCTTCCACAACTTCAACTATATTTTGGCCTGACATCTTCGCAACAAATATACCCGCATCAAACTTAGTAATATCCAAAATATTATTTATGAGTTTATTTTGTCTATTGATATTTCTATATATCATATCAATTTTCTTGCCACACGATTCTTTATCAACGCTATCTTCTTTTAGCTCAAGTTCCAAAAGTTGCATCGAGCTATTAATAATGTTAATCGGCGTTCTAAATTCGTGAGTCATCAAACTAAAAAAGTTTTTTTGCAACTCTGACATTTCTTCCAAATTATCATTTCTAATCTTTTCTTCATATATCTTTTTGCGATATTTTCTAACCACCGAATACATTTGTAAACATATAATAAAAATACAAGCTACTAACACCCCAGCCCCTATTTTTTGTTGCCTAGGAACAAGCCATTGATATGGCATTTGCCCTGCTATAATAGCCTCAGCTGGCAAATTAGAAATATTGATATCATGTTTATAAATTTTGTCATAATAAATTTCATATACATCAACAAGCTCTTGATGAATAACTCGATCCGCAACATTATGGTCTATTATCACATCAAGTGCAAGTTTTATCATAATCTCACCGATAGCATACCCATCATCATAATATACGCCCACAACTTCGCTGTTTCTATACTGCTCTCCCTCAGCGTAAATCGGAAATTTCTTAACATCATAAATATAGTTAATAAAATCTGTTGCAGCAATATATTCATCAGTTTCACGATCTTTATAATAACCAACGACAAATATTATACCTTCATCTTCAATTTTCCCTATTTGTTCAACAATATCTTGATAATATTCGCTTTGTATAACATGAAAAGTTGTATCTTCTGAAAATAAGTATTGTCTATTAAATAAATCTGAACGGGTATCATTTGAATACTCCGTCTCATCAAACACTAAAATTATATTTTTTGAGATGTCTTCCGTATGCATAGCAAGCACTTTTTCAATAAAATATGGCATACCATAAGCGTCCATAAACCCTGTCATATACTGCTTTTCATCTGCACTTAAATGTAGTGATGAATTTACTCCTGAAAACAACATTTGTTGTCTATAAAAAATGCTATTTTCATTAAAAAGTTGTGATCTCACTAAGTCAAATGCATGGTCATCTATAGTAATTACTATTTCAAATTCCCCATGTTCATATGTACTATTTAACATTTCTAGCACATGATTTTTGTACTCGTCAGATTGATTTCGTCGTAAATCTAAATATAAAATTTCAGGTTCTAAATCAATATTTCTATACTTCCCTAGGGTGTCCAGAAACCCCGCCATAATAGCATTTTCCCAAACATTGTCACTATCATAAGAATTTAAAACTAACACTTTAGCGTTCGTCATGTCCCCCTCCTTTTATGGTATCAAGTTATTATTAACTCTATTTGTATTTGTGCAAAAATATGACAAAAACCCAAAAAAATAGCTACCTACCCATTATAATAACAAGTTCGGTAGCTAATAAATTAATTTGGACGCTCACATTCATCTTGCGTACAAATAGTATCGTATCCTTGAGCTTTTTGTACATCAATAGCGTCTAAAAAGTTTTCCATTTCCCCAATTTCCATTTTTTGATTGCTAGAAATTGTGCAAATTTTTTCTTTTTCAAAGTTTTTTAGGTGTAGCGTCAAATCTTCGCCTTCTCCTTCGCTATATATACATCTGTAACCATCTTTGTACTTTGATTTAAGTTCATCGTAATTATCCATAATAAAACCTCCTAAAATAGTTTTAATTAGTTTGCGTAAATATCGCTCTTTTCATACTAATTTAGAAGTCAAATTTCAATTTTTCGATTTCCTTTTTTTTCTGGTTAGCCGAAATTTCATGTGTATACACGGACAGCGTAATAGCCGGACTGCTATGAGATATAATCGTTGAAAGTGTTGTTATATCCATATTCGAAGCAATACAAAACGACGCAAATGTATGTCTAAATAAATGTGTGTGTATAGGGCGTCCAATAACTTCTGACAAAGTAGCCATAAAATCATGCAAAGTACGTTTTGACATATGTGTCATCTCGTTTATACGACTTGGAAATAAATATTCGCTTTTGTCCAAAGATTCTATAATTTCGCATATCATTTCTATTCGCATAAAATATCTTTCAAATGCCTCAACTAAATTAATATGCATCGGCACTTCATTATACTTGTTGCCTTTAGCCAAAATTACAATTTTTTTATTTTGCATATCTACATATCGTTTTTTTATAGAAACAACTTCGCCTGCACGGCAGCCACTATACAGCAATATATTGATAAGCAACTCGCCTCTAAGCCAAAAGTAATATATATATTGCTCTTGGGTTGACCACATACTAAAATTTTTGTGGCTATTAATATTTTTGTCGATATAAGAAAATATAGTTTTAATTTCCTCAGCCGATAAAATATTTTTAGGGGCATTACTTTTTGGTGCTCTAATCGGATCAATTAGCTCAAATAATCGTTCCTCACACAGTCCTCTATTATAGCTAAATTTTAAAAATCGGTGCAATACAGCTCTTTTTCGTTTTAGTGTACCAACTTTTAATCCCAAATCGCTTAATGCTATAAAATAATTTTGGATATATTCATATGATATATCGTCTAATTTTTCACAATCAATTATAGTTTTACACTGGTTCAAATCTTTTTCATACGCAACAATAGTATTTGGCGATAACTGCGTAAACTTTAGCGACTTTATAAACGTATCTATCGCATTTTGAAATTCCATAACTAGCCCCTTTTTTATAGGGCGATCGATTGACCGCCCATCGTATTAATCTAGTGTAACTATAGTTCCAACGTCAACTGGCATTGGATTGCCGTCTTCGTCAGACTTACCTATCATATATTCAATCTCAGCTGGTGCAACAGGACGTAAAAATACATATTCGTCGTCTTGATACGCTTGTGGTAAATATATAGTTGTTTTACGTGTTTCTGTAATTGGCATACTTTTTTTGCTAGTGTTTGGCAATGTTGTATAGAAAATTTCAACTTCAACTGCCGTTGCAGGCGTATATTTAACCCACTCGTTGTACGGGAATTCTGGCGTAATTTTAACGTCAAAACAGTTATCCTCATTGCTATCCCCAACATAATATTGGAACCCTATTTGTCCATCTTCATTTTTGCTAAAGTCGTTTATGATGATTTTTCCACCTTTTCTACCTCTAACAACTCCAAATGCAACTCCCGTTTTACCTGTTGGCGTATCCAAACTACTTTTATCAAACTGAATATTTCTAGCTGTCATTTTTTTGTATGCCCCGTCTGATCCCAGCGGTGGGAAAATGTCAAACAAGTCATTTGGCACTATAGGCGTATTGTTTACTGGCTTAGCTTTTACTGGAGTTGGTTCTGGTATAGGCTCTGGCTCTGGTTCTGGCGTCAAATCTAAATCTGGTGCCAAATCTTGTGATGGCTCTAAATCTAAGTCTGGTGCTCCGTCTTCTGATGGCTCTAAATTCAAGTCTGGTGCTCCATCTTCTGACGGTTCTAAATCCAAGTCTGGTGCTCCATCTTCTGATGGCTCTAAATCCAAGTCTGGTGCTCCATCTTCTGATGGCTCTAAATCCAAGTCTGGTGCTCCATCTTCTGATGGCTCTAAATCCAAGTCTGGTGCTCCGTCTTCTGATGGCTCTAAATCCAAGTCTGGTGCTCCATCTTCTGACGGTTCTAAATCCAAGTCTGGTGCTCCGTCTTCTGATGGCTCTAAATCTAAGTCTGGTGCTCCATCTTCTGACGGTTCTAAATCCAAGTCTGGAACTCCGTCTTCTGATATAACAAGCTCATCAACACCCACATCTCCAAGCAACAAATCATCAAGATCAGCAGTTTTTTCTTCTATTGGTTGCTCTGGCTCTGGTTCCGGCTCTGGAGGCTCAAGTATATATCTTAACACTTCAAGGTCTTTTCGCCACTCCCCTATCATCTCTTGAGCAATTTTTTGGAACAAATCAAATACAATTGACGACTTGCTAGAGTTTCCAGCTAAAAATATATTAATTCTAGTTGGCAAAACTTCATATTTAAGTATAGTTTTTTTCAAGAAGTCAAAATAGTTTCGCACACCTTGTTCAATACGTGAACTCAAAATCTTTTTCAGGTTTCTAGTGCTAACACGCAACTTTATTTTTTTAAACTTTTTACCGTCTTTTGAATATAGCGTTACTGGCACTTTTATTCCAAGACGCCCTGTTCCTTCAAGCATAGGACGCAATTTTTCAACAAGTTGTGCTGTATTCATTTTTGCCTCTTGTGAATTACTCAAAAATGCCTCACTACCTATAAAGTTTTTACCTTCAACAGTGTGTGTGTGTATGTGTGTGTACGCATACGCCTGTTTGTGATGACTGGCAGTGAGGCCAGGAAAGGAAAGCAGGCCTTAGCCAGTGTCAGCCCACAAGGGAGCAGACAAATTGGTTTTCACTACGCTGTCTGTCTTTTCTTGTCTTATATTCTGCAGCTTTCCCTTTCTTCTTTCTGTATATCTCTCCATCTCTCTACCAACTCAAAGACAATCATTCACGCTTTCTCTTGTACTTGCTCTGCAGCGCTTTTTCTCCTCCTGGTACTCTTTGTTCCACCTCTCTTTTTATCTCCCTCTTTCTCTCTCTCTCTTTCTCTTCGTCTCATCATTTCATCTCTCCGAGCTGAGCTGTTAGCTGAGCTGAGCCGCATAGACGGTGACTCTTGCCAGATATGAACAAAAACTCCCCCTCAGTTGCAGCCAGAGACGTGAGCAAATTCATCCATCCTAATCAAGGCGGCTGTTGTTTCTCTGTGGGTGAGATGGATTGGAAAGGCCCCGGAGGCCGAGCGTCAGGGGGGAGAGTGAGGGTGCTGCCCTATAAACACTCTGAGACATCCGCTCATCTGTTGCTTGTTTCCACATGCATGTACAGTATACAGCACTGAACATAAGCCCTCTTGTCTGCAACAATTGGTATTAGCTGCTGTTTGTATTGATCAATATATAAACACAAGCTTTGATCAGGAGAAGGGCACAAAAGAGCGAGCATGACAGTGATTTAGCATGCATGTAGTGACCTCATCGCAGGGTTGACAGGTAGTGGCAGTGGGACACGGCTCACCTACTTTTAGCTCATCGCACTCGCGTCTCCTCCCTCCTCTTTTTTCCCTCCCCCTCCCTCCTCCTCCTC
>LNZQ01000109.1 GCA_002007315.1 Epulopiscium sp. Nele67-Bin004 | reverse complement strand
TGGGTATCGTTTGTTCTATTATTTTTCTATATCGTTTAACTAACTCTTTGGAAGTTGCCCCTCTTTTTTCGGCAATAAGAGCTTGTACAAAAAATTTATATTGCGTGTGCAAACTGTTTAGCTTGTCTTCTGGGTCATACGTCAAAAGTAGTTGCTCGGCTTCATCTAGTTTATTTTGCTGTATAAGTTTTAATATTTTTGCTCTTATCAAATATAAATTGTATTCACTTGCTGTTACGAACCACTCAAAATCCGTTCTTGTAATTCCTAACCTCTGCAACATTGTATTGATAACAATTTTTTCGCATGATATTTCATTCGTTTCAATTTTATATAATAAACTTAAATAGCATATTCCCTCACTTAATATGTTCATAGATACGCCAGCTTTACGGCGTTGATACTCTATATATTCGTTGATAAATGGCATAAGTTTCACCTCCCAAAATATTTTAAGCTACCACTCAAATAATTTGAATGATAGCTATTATCAGTTTGCCCTACGGCTATTAGTTATCTATTTGTCTTTCGACTCTACTATTATATGTATGAATTATAATTTTTTATTACAACAAAAAAAGAACAAACCTTTAAGTTTGCTCTTTTTTTATCAAATTGTCTTACGACTATCCATTATCAGTTGACCTTACGTCAATTATATTTTAACATATTTCGTATTCCTAATCAAGTCTATATATAATATTTATTCTAATTCTTCTTCAAAACTTCAATTTCTTCTTGCAATATGTTTATTTTTGCATTTAACTCTATATTTTCTATTTCTATACCTTGTTGTTTTCTATATATTCGTGGATACATTTGTTCAAAACTTTTATTTACTACTTCATTGATTAAATTTTCATCTTTAACTTTGCCTTTATACTCTAACAATCTTCCTATACTAATCGTATTGCCCTTTCTCAATAAAATAGTACAAGTTGTTGCAAATCCATCTATTTTATCAACCTTTCTTAAATATCTTTTCCCTTCTGGGTTACTTATAGGATGATAAGCTTGTTGTAGTTTTTCTTTTGATGTTGTTGTAGGAACAACTAACAGGCTGTTCCCGACTATACCAATAATAATAACTGGATGTGTATATCCCATTTCTGGTTTGTACGCTATACCTAAATCTGCTAAATATATTTCTCCAACTTTTGGCTTTATACTTTTTCCTGTCTTTTTATCTTTATAACATGAATTATCTTTTCTTTTGAACCAATTAACTAAACTCATGATAAATAAAGCTGACTCTTTAACAGATAATTTTCTAAAATCTTCTACTAAAAATGTAATTAACTGTGTGAATTCATTCAACATATCTGTCGACTGACTAACTTTCATGTTTTCATTCGTAGTATCTTTTGATAAAGTTCTTAACTTGTTAAAATCCATTGTCTTTTGCTTCCCCATTTCTTTTTTATTATTATTATACCACAAAAAAATAACTGCACATACAAACTGTACAGTTATTTCCTTAACTAATACTTATGCAAAATTTCCTACCAAGTGCTTAATTACGTCCATATCATTATTTGAAAAATTGCTGTGCGTAGACTCTTTAAGCATAACAATTTTCTTATTCTCCATCTTATCTTTAAATAGAGAAACCCCTTTATAATTCACAACCTCATCTTGTAACGACTGGAATATCAACGCCTTAGTTTTGATGCTATCTAGCTTAACTTTAGTTTCGCCCATCAAGTTATATATCCCAAGCACCGGGCGTATCCAAGGCAAATACTCATACCACTTACCTTTGTCAACACTGTATAGCGGCATAGACGAATCACCACGTGTAATATTTGAGCCACCTTTAGACTTAAATACTATATCTTTACACATCGAAATTTTTTCAACTGCAATGTTAAGCTTCATTGGCGTATTTATAAGCACAATGCCATCAACGCCAATTTCCTCTGCAAAATCAATGCAAAATAGCCCACCCATAGAATGCCCAATAAGATAAACTGTTTCATAGTTTTGCCTCATTTTTGCGATTTCCTCGCCTGCGTATTGCCTCCATTGTTTATAGTTACTTCCCGAAAAGTCTTTGCATGTTCCCCCATGCCCTGGCAACAGAATTGCCTTGCAATCATATCCCCTATCTTCAATTAGTTCAGCTATCTCCAAAAATTGATTTGGACTACCAAAAAGCCCATGAATACAAAGTACCCCCACGTTGCTACCTCTTTTGTGATAGAAAGGCATATGTTGCTCTTTATGTGTTGTCATAATATTCACTCCTTAATTTATTTATAATCATCTCGCTTGACTTCTTTAAACTTTGGAATAACATCAACTTTTTGTAGTGTTTGTATCGTAACCGCTATCATTGGACCAACTATAATACCGATAGCACCCATAACTTTAAGCCCAACATATATCGAAATTATCGTCACTAGTGCATATATACCAAGTTGTTCTGCCAACACACGTGGTTCAAGTATTTGCCTAGTTACAAGTATCGTTCCATATATAGCAAGCAGACCTATGCCCAGCCCATAATTCCCAAGAATTAGATGGCACACTCCCCAAGTTATTAGTATCGCTCCACTTCCAAGCATTGGAAACGCATCAAACACTGCAATTCCTAAACTAATTAGTAATGCATAATCTCTATTTAATATAAATAGCCCAACTGCACATATCGAAAATGTAAAACACATCAAAATCAACTGCGTTTTCACGTACCCTCCCAATGCACTTTTTAGACTTCTATTTACAGTTTTTATTTTGTGTCTAGCCTCCTTTGGCAGTTGTGCATACATAAATGCAACAAGCCAATGGTAGTCTTTTGTCATAAAAAACGTTGAAATACACGTAATTATTACAAAAAATATCGTAGACGGAACTCCACTTACCATATCATATGCAAACCAGG
>LNZQ01000108.1 GCA_002007315.1 Epulopiscium sp. Nele67-Bin004 | reverse complement strand
AATATATTTTTTTGCCATCAAATTCAAAATTAAGCCTCATAACCCATTCCTCTCCAATCTATGTTCTTACTGATTATAGCACATTATAAAGAATTGTGTATAGTCATAATAAAAAAATTCTTTCAGCCAATTAGCTAAAAGAACTTTTTAGTTATCTATTAGGGAACAAATAGCTTGGAATTTGTTGCTGTGATGATTGAGATTGCTCGGTTGTTGTTTGTGTTTGAAGTTCTGTAAGTGTTACAGGTACGTCGTATCTCTCGTTTCCTCTAATTATACGAACAATGATTTCTTCGCCAACTTTTTTATCTTGAAGTAAAGATTTAAGTTCTTCAATGCTAGTGATTTTTTGTCCATCAAATTCAAGTATTATGTCGTTTGCACGAATGCCTGCAATTTCTGCACTACTACCCGCAACAACCCCATGAACATACACACCAACAGGCATTTCATATCTTCCGCCGATTTCTTCTGTCACAGTTGACCCTTGGATACCAAGCGATGGGCGAATTACTCTGCCATTTATCATAAGTTCATCAACAATTTCTTTTGCATCGTTTATAGGTATAGCAAATCCCATTCCTTCAACTTGACTATCTACGAGTTTTATAGTGTTTATGCCGATAACTTCGCCAGTTGGACCAATAAGTGCCCCGCCACTATTTCCAGGATTTATTGCCGCATCAGTTTGTATTAGTGACATTTCGCTTTCAGAACTTACAGCAATTGTACGGTCAAGTGCACTAATTATTCCAACTGTTACAGTGTTGTTGTATGCCTCAGAAAGTGGAGTACCTATTGCAATTGCAAGGTCACCAACTTTTAGAGTTGTGTTGTCGCCTAGTGGTGCCATCTTTATTTCGCCACTTATTTCTACTGGTAAATTGGTTTTATTTACCGACACTACTGCAATATCTGTCAATGTGTCTAGCCCAACTATTTGTGCATCAACTTTATAATTTCCTAAAAATGTCACTGTCAATGTTGTTGCCCCTTCAACAACATGAGCGTTTGTCATAATGTATATTTTGTCCATATCTTCTTGAAAAATCACGCCAGAACCTAAGCCAGACTCAGAATATTCACCCATCCAAGTTGATATAACTTGATTATTTACAATTGAAACTATAGACGGCCCTACGTCTTCGGCTATATCGCTTATTGAGTTGTACTGACTAACTACAGGTTGGACTTCATAATTAATATTTGATATTGTTGCAGGTTCTCCGTCTGCATATAGTTGCTGATATTGTTCTTGCTTTGTTAAAACGTCTTGTCGTTTCATATATTCAGAAACAAAAGCATACGTTCCACCTATAGCTGCACCGCCAACAAGGCTAACTATCACAGTTCCAACTACAAATTTTATTGCCCCTTTAGGTATAGGGCTACTCTTTACAACTTCATAGTAATAGTTTTGGTCGTTGTCTGGGTCGTATGGTATGATTTTGTTTTCGTCATCGTTGTTTGAATAGTTATTTTCCATATTTTTCCCTCCTAAGTAATATTGTTGCCATGAAAAAAGGTTACTATACAAATTGTACTATTAATTTTTTAATTATTGGTGACATTTAATTTAAAATTTATGGTATAATATATAAAAATTTTGTTAATTTAGGAGGGGAATTACTATGAACCATTTATTACCAGAGGCAAAACGTTGCCTTAAATGTAAAGTTGCAAGATGTCAAAAAAACTGTCCTATCAACACACCTATCCCAGAGGTTATCAAGCTTTTTGAAGCTGGCGACTTACTACTGCTGGCGAAATGTTATTTGAAAACAATCCTCTTTCTTCTATTTGTGCCCTAATTTGTCCTCACGAAACACAATGTCTTGGCAATTGCATTAGAGGTATAAAAGGTGAGCCTATTGACTTTTATCAGATGGAAACAGCTATATCAGCAAATTATCTTAAAGAATTATCATTTGATAAACCGGTATCAAACGGCAAAAAAGTTGCAGTTGTAGGTTCTGGCCCTGCTGGTATAACGACAGCACTTCTTTTGGCTCGTAAAGGCTACAAAATTACATTGTTTGATATGCGTGGAAAAATTGGAGGAGCTCTTAGATATGCTATTCCTGATTTTAGGTTGCCACAAGAACTTATGGATAAGCTTGAAGAACTGCTACACTCGCTTGGTGTGTATTTTAGAACGAGCACGCTTGTTGGGCCTGTAATAACTTTAGACAAACTGCTTGATGATGGATATGACGCAGTATTTATCGGGACGGGCGTTTGGAACCCTAGACTACTTAACATAAAAGGCGAAACTCTAGGACATGTACATTATGCGATTGACTATTTGAAATCGCCAGCAAGACATAAATTTTCGGGCAAAGTTTGCGTTATCGGGGCAGGCGATGTGGCGATGGACGCTGCACGTTGTGCGAAACGCTACGGAGCAGACGAAGTAGACATAGTTTATAGACGTGGCGAAGATGAAATGCCAGCTACTAAACACGAAATTGCACATACTAAAGAAGATGGGGTTGTGTTTAAAACTAACAAAGCACCTATCGAAATAAATGATAATGGAATTGTAGTGCTTTCTACAGAGTACGTAGAAAACGAAGATGGGACAAAATCGTTGCAATCTGTTGAGGGGTCGCAGGAGCAACTTGAGTATGATTATATACTTATCGCAGTAAGCCAAGCCCCACAGTCTAATATTGCATCAAATACGACTGGGCTTGATTTGAAACACGGGCTTATTGTAACAGATGAGTTTGGGACGACTAGTCGTGAGGGAGTGTTTGCTTCGGGTGATGTTGTTAGTGGTGCTAAGACGGTTGTTAAAGCTGTTGCAAGTGCAAAAATTGTTGCTGATAGTATAGATAAATATTGTCAAGGGATTTCATAAAATAAAGGGTGGTTGATTGTGACCACCCTTTTTGATTATTCTAAATTAGATTTGATTTGTAATAGTTGCTTTTTAGTTTTAGGAATATCCTGTATTAATGTTATCCAAATATCTTCTATTTTTAAAGTTTGATATTTATGAGCTGTTACATCTCTAAGTCCTGCAATCGCTCTCCAAGGAATTTTATTGTATTTAGATCTAAATTCATCGGTCAAATTTTTTACTAATTCTCCAATATTAATTAAGGTCATACAAGTTGCTCTTTTTGTTCTTTCATCATCAACAAATCTCTCAAAATCCATATTGTCGATAAATAATTCTATAACTTCGATCTCTTTAATAATTTTAATTATGATCTGTAAATCTCTACTCACAATATAACACCACCATATCCCCCATTTTCAACATCGAATCATTTTCTAATGCACCGTGAATTATATCCACCTTTTTATTAAGTTTATCTTGTATGTCATATTTTAGAGCACTCAAAGTAAACAATGAAATAGCCGAATTTTTAAACTCAACTATAATATCTACATCGCTGTGCTCTGTAGGTGTACCGTCTGCATAAGACCCAAAAAGGCAAACTTTGCTTATATTATACTCTCGTATAACATCTTTAATTGCACTTTTAATATACTCTATCGTTAGTATACTTGCCATATTCTATTCCCCAGCTGTTGATAATCTAAGCTTTTCGGCTTGGTCAACAGTCGTAAGTGTTGAAATAATTTCCTCCAAATCACCATCTAAAATCTGGTCAAGCTTGTGCAGTGTAAGCCCAACCCTATGGTCAGTTACACGCCCTTGAGGGAAGTTGTACGTCCTAATACGCTCACTTCTATCTCCCGTTCCAACTTGGCTACGCTTTTCTGCCGCCATCTCATCGTGTTGTTTTTGAAGTTCCGCCTCATAAAGTTTAGCACGCAAAACTTTTAGTGCTTTTTCTTTGTTTTTAAGTTGAGATTTCTCATCTTGACAAGAAACAACAATTCCACTTGGCCCATGAGTCAAACGAACTGCTGAATCTGTTGTATTAACACTTTGTCCACCGTTTCCAGACGAACGGAAAACGTCAACTTTAACGTCACTCATATTCAGTTCAACGTCAACATCTTCAGCTTCTGGCAATACTGCAACTGTAACCGTAGATGTATGAATACGCCCACCTGATTCTGTCGATGGAATACGTTGCACTCTATGCACACCACTTTCGTATTTCAGCCTAGAGTATGCCCCTTCTCCACGAAGCATAAATATAACTTCTTTAAACCCACCGATACCACTTTCGTTAACTTCCATAAGCTCACTTTTCCACTTGCTACGCTCACAAAAACGGTTGTACATACGATATAAATCAGCTGCAAACAACGCCGCCTCGTCACCACCTGCACCCCCACGAATTTCAACGATAACGTTTTTGTCGTCGTTAGGGTCTTTCGGGATAAGAAGTATTTTAAGCTCATTTTCTAGCGGTTCAACACGTTTTTTGTTATCTGCTAATTCTTCTTTAACTAGTGCTTTAAAATCTTCATCTAAATTATCTTCAAGCATAACAAGTGCGTCATCTATCGCCTCAAGCGTAGCTTTGTATTCTTTGTATTTTTCAACTATAGGCTCAAGCTCGCTAAGTTCTTTCATCAGTTTACGCCACGTTTCTTGGTCAGCTATAACTGCTGGGTCGTTTACTTTTTCGCTAATATTTTCAAACTTGTGTATCAATTCTTCTAATTGGTCAAACATCTCATCACCTCAAATTTTTTTCTGCTACAACTACTCTATCTTTATCGTTATAATCTTTCAACAATCTAATATTTGTATATAATTCATTTTCTAATATTTGTATCACGTCATTACCTTGATTATGCCCTATTTCTAGTGCCAAAATACCATTTAAATGCAATTTAGCATCTTTTGCAATTCGTCTATAAAACTCTAACCCGTCTCCGCCGTCTGTCAATGCTATATGTGGCTCATGATTTATAACTTCGTCCATCAAGTCAAAAGTTTCTTTGTGCGGAATGTACGGAGGATTTGATACTATTAAATCAAACGTTCCCGATACGTTTTCAAAAACATCTCCTTGCACAAAAATTATATCAACATTGTTAGCTTTTGCATTTTGCATTGCAACTTCTATAGCATCACCCGAAATATCAACCGCTGTAACTTTAGTGTCTTGCAAAAAATGTGCAATAGATATAGCGATACAGCCTGAGCCAACCCCTATTTCTAAAACGTTTTTAGGCTTATATTCAAGCACAGTTTCAACTAAAAGTTCAGTGTCTTGTCTAGGAATTAATACTCTTGAATCAACATAAAATGACAATCCCATAAATTGTTGCTCATTAGTTATGTGTTGCAAAGGTTGTCGTTTTGCACGACGCTGTATAAAATCTATATATTTTTCGACGTCTTTTTCCTCAATGCCTGCTTGTGAATTCAAAATTAGATGTGTCCGATCACAATTTAGAACATGCATAAGCAACAATCTCGCATCAATTTTTGCATCAATTACGCCTGATTCTTCAAGGGTGTTTTGCCCTATTTGCAATAGTTTATCAATTGTTTTCACTATCCAAAACTCCTTTAACTGCTGCAATTGCAACTTCAATTTGTTTGTCATCTGGCTCAATCGTCGTAAATTCACGTTGCAACCACATTCCAGGTTTACTTACAAAATTTGCTATAGTATTGTCAGAATTTTTTCTAGCCCATCTAATAAATTCATATGAAATCCCTGAAATTATAGGAACCATAGCAATTCTTGTAGCCGTTCTAACTATTAAACTGTCCGTTGTAAATACACTCAAAACTAAAATACTAACGACCATAACTATAAATAAAAAACTTGTCCCACAACTTTTGTGTAGCCTAGTACATTGTTTTACATTTTCAACAGTAAGCTCTTTGTCCTGTTCAAGACAATTTATCGTTTTGTGCTCCGCACCATGATATTGAAATGTACGTTGTATATCATTCATGTTAGACATTAATTTCATATATAAAAGAAAAATAACAATTCTAAATACACCTTCAACTAAATTTAAGGCAAATGATGAAGAAACAGCATTTTTAAATAGTTGACTAATCCACATCGGAATTAACATAAATATAGTTATCGATAGCATAACTGATAAACACATAGTTAAAGCAAGCAAAATATTTTCTGTACGTTCACCCAATTTTTCTCTAAGCCACATTTCAAATTTGCTTTCTGTATCCGTCTCGTCTTCAAGAAGTTCTGCGGAATATGTTAGCGTTTTTGTACCAATTATAAGCGATTCAGCGAATACAACTATCCCTCTAATTATTGGCAACTTAAAAAATTTATGTTTGTCAAGTAAGCTTACACTTGGCTTTACATCAAGCGTAATTGTGCCATCAGCTTGTCTAACTGCAACTGCATAATGTTTAGGACCTTTCATCATAACACCTTCTATAACTGCTTGACCACCGAGGTCAGTTCGTCCCATAATGTTCCCCTTTCTCATATACAAAAAAGAGGTTGAGCAACATCTCAACCCCTTTAGCATAAAATTTATGCACTGTATCTTTTATTAAACCTATCAATTCTACCTTTAGCTTGTGCTGATCTTTGTTTACCAGTGTAGAATGGGTGGCATTGTGAACATACTTCTACACGTATATTTTCTTTTGTAGAACGAGTGTTAAAGCTATGACCACAGTTACAAGTTACTGTTAATTCTTCGTATTTTGGCTGAATTTCTTTATTCATCGGTAATCACCTCTTTCAGTTTAGAATTATATCACATCAACAAAGATATTGCAAGCCCCCGACGCTATAAATATATGTTGACGATAAAGGTTGTCATATGGTAACATTTGGTTAAAAAAGTTGTTTAAGGGGGAAATTATGAACGAGTTATTACAACGTGCAATGGGTGATGCCGATGCACAATACGAAATTGGGTTGTTTCATTATAATGAGGGCGAATTTGCAGATGCAATTAAATGGTGGGTACGAGCTGGCGAACAAAATCATGCTGAAAGTTGCTACAATTTAAGCAGATGTTATTTTGGTGGCCAAGGCGTTACCCAAGACAAAAATATCGCTTTTAGTTGGCTTAACAAAGCTGCTGATTTTGGTAGTTATGACGCTCAAAACTTGCTTGGTGATGCCTATAGTGTTGGTGATTTTGTTGCTCAAAATTACGAAAAAGCATTTGAGCTGTATAAAAAAGCGGCTGCTGGCGGCGATATGAATTGTTTAAACAGTTTAGCTAATTGTTATTATAACGGTTTAGGAACAGACAAAGATTATGATGAGGCGTTTAATTATTATTCAAAAGCTGCCGCTGATAATCATATTGATGCACAATTTTATTTAGGCGAATGTCATTACAAAGGGTTTGGTACAGTTGAAAATGAAGAGGTAGCGTTTTTTTGGTATAAACAAGCTGCCGATGGAGGTCATGCACATGCCCAAAACACTGTTGGATTATATTATTTAAACGGCATCAACATCGAAAAAGACCATGAACAAGCAATTTCATACTTAACAAAATCAGCAAAGCAAGGTTTTGCTGAGGCACAAAATAATTTAGGTGTATGCTTTATACAAGGCAACGGTACCGAGCAAGACTACGAACGTGGAATCGAGTGGCTTATGCGTGCAACACATCAAGATGATGAGGCGGCTCAAAGCAATTTAGCTTATTGTTATCACAATGGATATGGCGTTGAGCTTAGCTATGAAGAAGCGTTTCGTCTATACTCATTGTCAGCCAAAAAGCAGTATGCAACTAGCGAACGTGCACTTGGGGATTATTACCGAGAAGGCTATATTAACGATATAGATTACATTACAGCTATGTATTGGTACGTTTTGGCAGCACAACATGGCGATGACAAAGCAATTACACTTATCGAAACAGCTTTAACACAACATGAGGAATGGTATATAGACTAAAAATCATCAACTTGTCAACATTTTATTTGGACAATTTTACAACCTGTACAAAAAAATATCAAAAAAATGCATAACATAATGTCTAGTTATGGTAAATATAATATAATTATAGAACAAATTTTAAGGGGGTATTTTTATGGATATCAACAAAATGATTGAAGATGAACAACAAATTATTTTGCTAATAAGCATGGGCAAAACTAATGAGCAAATTAGAAAAGAATATCCACACATTAGCGAACAATATATAAACTCTTTACGACAATTTAACAATAAGCTTACAGACAAAAAAATTCGTGAAGTAGCTAAACTATTTAAAAATAAATGATTAAATGGGCGTTTTTTGACGCCCTGTTTTTTAAATATTAGTTTGGAGGGGTTGCCCATGAATAAAAAATTTACAAAGTATCTGGCAACGCTAATTACTTTTATTTGTTTGCCTCATCAACTACATGCTTTTAGTGATATAAGCGGTCATTGGGCACAAGTTCCAATTGCATCTCTAAAAGATATGAATGTTTTAAGTGGCTATATAGATGGGACGTTTAAGCCAGATCAAAATATTACACGTGCTGAACTTGCATCTTGTATTTATAGGTTGTTTGAGCTACGACTTGATGATACACGAAAAAGTTACCAAGATTTGGGGGATTTTTGGTATACAGATGTTGTTGAAATTGTCGGTGGACTTAATATAATGAACGATTATAACGGGGAGTTTAGACCTAATTATTTTGCTACACGGGAAGAAGTTATGTATGCTCTTGTTAATGCATACAAACTAACTGAAAATGTTGGATATAGCTTATCATTGATTGATGTGTTTGTTGATGGTGATGATATTTCGCCATATGCCGAAAGCTCAATCAATATTTTAATGTCACATGGATATTTATTTGGGCGAGATGATGGCACACTTGATGCAAAATCTAATATAACACGAGCTGAGGTTATAGCATTAATAAGTCGAATTGATGCTGATTTTAGGGTGACTAGTGGTAGTTTTGAGCATACAACTGAAGTTACTCTTGTGCCAGAACCTACTTTTACAATAACACGTGAACCGTTACCTGAACCAGAAGTAGAAATTTTTATGCCTGAACCTGAAATTTTTATTCCTGAGCCAGAAATTTTTATACCACTGCCCGACCCTGAACCTACTCCCGAACCTGAGCTACTGCCTGACCCTGAACCACTACCCGAACCCGAGACACTGCCTGACCCTGAACCACTACCTGAACCACTGCCTGACCCTGAA
>LNZQ01000107.1 GCA_002007315.1 Epulopiscium sp. Nele67-Bin004 | reverse complement strand
AAGATCACATTCAAGGCATGATTAAAGATGTCGACTTTATTAAAAACAAAAAATTTGCCACAGTTCTTGGAATTGGTGGGTCGATACGAACTATCAAAAAGATGTGTGCAAAAAAATACGGAATTACAGAACAATATTTTGAATATGAACGTCTATCTGAAATATTAAAATTTGTTAGGGACAACAAAAAACAAGGTTCAGACCTAATTTTAAAAGTTGCTCCAGAGAGAGTGCATACTGCTGTTCCAGGAATGATTATTATGAATGAAATCGCAAAATATGTGAAAGCAGAAAAAATAATCGTCAGCAATTTTGGTATTAGAGAAGGATATTTATATAATAAAATCAAAGGAGAATGACCTATGAATAATGGTTATATGCAAAATAGGGAACTATCGTGGCTAAATTTCAACGATAGAGTGTTAGATGAAGCAAAAGATTCGGCAGTGCCTATTGGAGAGCGTCTTAGATTTATATCTATTTTCAACAATAATTTAGATGAGTTTATGATGATTAGAGTAGGAAGTTTGTTTGACCAAGTTGTTATGGGGGACACGTATATTGACAAACGTAGTGGCATGACAGCTCAAAATCAAATAGATGCTATCTTTAATAAGCTTATATATTTATATGATAAAAAAGATAGAATTTACAGAGAAATTAACTCAAAGTTACGAGAATATGGCGTATATAACTTAAAGCTTAAAGAGCTTGATAAGCCAGAGCTGGAACTTGTTAAAGAATATTTTAATGAGTATATTAAGCCGATATTGTCACCAGCAATAGTAAGTAGAAACTTTCCGTTTCCACACTTAGATAACAACAAATCAAACGTGATACTAAAACTAAGACAAGATGATAAAATTACACATGGGATAATTAGCATTCCAACAAATTGTCCAAAAGTTATATACTTAAACTCAAAGAAAACACGTTTCATATTAACAGAATATGTAATTATGAAATATGCATATAAGCTTTTCAAAAAGTTTGATGTTATAGAAGCAAGCATGATACGTGTAACTAGAAATGCAGATATCAACTTAGATGAAGAAATTTATGAAGAAGAAGAAGATTACGTTGAACACTTAAAAACGCTACTAAAAAAACGTGGTCGTCTTTCTCCAGTTCGCCTTGAATATACAGGGACACTTGATTCAGACACAATTAAGCTATTAAAGAAAAATTTGAAGCTATCAGAGCAGTATTTTATTAACACAAACTTGCCAATTGATTTCGGATTTATTTCAGAGTTATTTAAAAAATTACCACAAGATGTAATCGAAAAAATCACTTATAATGGAATTGTGCCACAAATGACACCTCACATTGATGTTAACAAATCAATTATTGAGCAAATACAGCAAAAAGATTTATTGTTGACATTTCCATTTGAAAGCATTACACCATTTTTGCGTTTACTTAAAGAAGCTGCAAATGACCCAAGAGTGTCATCAATAAAAATTACTATTTATCGTATGGCACAAAAAACTCGTATAGTTGATTATTTATGTCGTGCAGCTGAAAATGGAAAAATAGTTTTCGTAATAATGGAGCTTAGAGCAAGATTTGATGAAACTAACAATATCAACTGGTCAGAAAAATTGGTTGAGGCAGGTTGTACAGTAGTATATGGACTTGAAAATTATAAAGTTCATTCAAAAGTTTGTTTGATATCTATGGTAGAAAATTCTGGCGAAGTTTCTTATATATCTCAAATTGGAACTGGTAACTATAATGAAGTTACTGCAAGACTTTACACAGATATTTCAATTATTACTGCTACGTCAGAAATTGGGCGAGATTTGGACGAGTTTTTCAAAAACATACCGACTGAAAATTTAAGTGGTGATTATACAAGTATAGTGGCATCACCACATTCAATAAAATCAAAAATTATTGAGCTTATAGACGAAGAAATTGTTAAACAAGAACAGTTTGGTAACGGTAGGGTTATTATCAAAATCAATTCTCTAACGGATATGGGCATAATGCAAGCTCTAAGTAAGGCTTCAAACGCTGGTGTAAAAGTGGATTTAATAATTAGAGGTATTTCTTGCTTGCTACCAAACAAAGAGGGGTATACAGAAAATATTCACATTACAAGTATTATTGGTAGATTTTTGGAGCACTCAAGGGTGTACGTGTTTGGACAAGGCGATGATATGAAAATGTATATATCATCAGCAGATTGCATGACACGAAACCTTGAAAAACGTGTTGAAGTTGCAGCTCCAATTTATGATAAAGACATTAAAGAGAAGATTTATCAATCGTTAGAAACTATGCTAAACGACACCGTTAAAGCTAGATTTATGAATTCATCTGGTGAATATGAGAAAAAAGAAGAGGGCGATCGCTTAGATAGTCAAATGCACTTTGTTAAAGAAGCTTATCATTATCACGAACAAGAATAAAAAAATCCCCAAGGTTGAGAACTTTGGGGATTTTTTCTGTAAGTAAATTTTTGCATCAGATAAGATATATTTAATTATAAAATCAGTATAAAAAAAGCTCTACGATAATTAAATCGTAAAGCTTTTTTATTAAAATATTTCTAAAAATAGTTTTGGGTCATCTGTAAATATCCCATCAACATTTGCTTGTTGCAACATACGCATATGTTTTGGATCGTTTACTGTATACACATTAACTTTAAGTCCATTTTCTTGTGCTTGTGCTACAACATCTCTATTTTGCATAAGTACCATCAGAGATACATGTAGAGCATAAAACTTATTATCTACAGCTTTTTGAACCATATCTTCCTCATATTTGTAATATAAAGGACTATATAATAAGTTTTTATCTATTGATTGACATCTAAGTAAACTGTCATGATTAAAACTTGAAATTATAATTCTATCTTCCATTTCATATCTGTGAACTAAATCAATAACACGTTTTTCGATACCCTCATATGGGTGAACATCTGTTTTAAGTTCGATATTTAACACAACATCACTATATGTTTCAAGGATATCTAACACATCTTCAAGAACACAAATGTTGCAATCGTTAGTTTTTTTAAATAGTTCACGACGTGGAGTAAGGTTGTCAATAATGTGATATTGCGTATCTTTAATTTCAAATTTTTCAGTATAAGTTCGCTCTGTATTTTCATCATGAATAACGACTAATTCGTTATCTTTTGATAAATGTACATCAAGCTCAATGCCTTTTATTCCTGTTTCTAAAGCTTTTTTAAAAGCTAACATTGTGTTTTCTGGATAGTCTACACTATCACCTCTGTGTGCAAATCCTCTCATAGTCATCTCCTAGTTTATGCCGTTTGCAAGATTATATCTGCTTATTGAACTATTGATTGTGTCTGCTGCAGCGTTAAGTGCGTCCTCAGCAGAAGCAGAACCGTTTAATACTTTTTCGATAGCTTCTTCTATAGTTGAACGTGCTTCAGTAAATACTGCAAGAACAGCACCAGTTGATGCATTGCTATCTGCTAATTGGTCAATTGCTGTTTGGAATGCTGGGTTTGCAGCAAGGAAATCGTCCATCATTGGCAAGTTGTAAGATTCTAATGCAACTGGGAAGTATCCTGTTATCATAGCCCATTCAGCTTGAACTTCTGGAGAAATCATATATTCAACAAACTCAAATGCAGCAGCTTCACGTGCTTCATCTTTATCCATTACCCATAACGACGCACCACCAACAGATACACCACCAGCATCAGATGCACTTACAGCTGGGAAATATCCTGTTCCGATTTCAAATGAATCTCCAACAGAAGTTTGCATACCTGCAAGAGAAGCAGTTGAAGCAAGTATCATAGCAGTTTTTCCTGATACGAAAGAGTCAGTTGTTACGGCACCATCACGCCCAAAGTTTCCAACTACGCCAGAGTCAACAAGGTCTTTCCAACCTTCTAAAATAGCAACTCCACCACCGTTTTGGTCAAACTCAACTGCAGTAACAGCACCTTCACGTCCGTTGCCGTTGTTTGCGAAGTTAAGTTGTTGTTTAACTAGGAATTGCTCAAAAAACCAACCGTAAATTTGCATTGCAAATCCATAACGTTCAACATCACTACCGTTTGTTATAGCAAGTTTTTGACTTACTTCGATGATTTCATCAAAAGTTCTTGGTAAGTCAGCTTCTGTTAATCCAGCTTCTGCAAAAGCGTCTTTGTTGTAGTATAGTATTGGTGTTGATGTGTTAAATGGCATAGAATATACAGTGTCGCCAACTGTATAATATGCTAAAATGTTAGGGTCAATTTTATTAAGGTCATACCCTGCCGCATCAATCAAATCTTGCATACTTGCTGCATATCCACTATCTATCATCCAGCTTGTTCCGATATCGTATAGTTGCATAATGTCAGGACCTAACCCACTCATAGCTGCACTTTTTAATTTGTTGATAGAGTCATCATAAGTTCCTTGGTATTGTGCCGATACAACGATTCTGTCTTGTGATGCATTAAAGTCAGCTGTGAATTTTTCGATACCTTCTCCACCAGCACCCCCCATTGAATGCCAGAAAGTTAGTTCAATTGGTCCGCTTGAAGAAGAACTGCTTGAGCTTGAAGAAGAACTTGAACTGCTTGAGCTTGAAGAAGAACTGCTTGAACCGCTTGAAGAACCAACATCTGTACTAGCACTTCCAGATGAACAACCTACAAGTCCTAAAGTTGCTATCGTTCCACATACTGTTAATTTTTGCCAAAGTTTCATAATAATATACCTCTCTTATATAAAAAATTAAAATTTTTGATTTATCCTTTTACTGCTCCACTTGTCATACCTTCAACAAGTGCTTTTTGACCGAATGCGAATATAAATAACGATGGTATCATAATGATTATCCCACCAGCCAAAACTACACCGTAGTTTGTAGATTCAGCAAATTGTAACATACTAATTCCGATTTGAACTGTACGCATATCTGGATTGTTTATCGTAAGTAGTGGCCATAAATATTGGTTCCACGCACTAATAAACGAGTAAATTCCTAATGATGCCATTATCGGTTTTGAAATAGGTAAAACTATTTTCCACCATACTAAAAAGTTGTTGCAACCATCAATATAAGCTGCTTGTTTAAGTTCAATTGGAATTGACATATAATATTGACGTATCATAAAAATCCCCATTGCCGACGTTAAATATGGCAATATTAAAACTGCATAATTATCGTTTAGACCCCAGCCACTTACCATTAAATAGTTTGAAATAATAGTAACTTCTCCAGGTATCATCATCGTTGCGATAATCATTAAAAATATAAGTTTTTTTCCTTTAAATTCAAAAAATGTTAATCCATACGCTGTCAAACTTCCAATGATAATTTGAGAAGTTGTTATACTTAAAGATACAATTAAACTGTTCATCATAAATTTCATTAACGGTACGGCGTTAAGAGCATCAATGTAGTTGCTAAGCGTTGGTGACTTTGGTATTAAATTTGGTGGATATTGAATTATTTCGTTTCTAGGCATAAAGCTTAGAGATAGTGCATACAAAAGGGGCAACATAATGATTAACCCTAAAATTACGTTAAAAACTGTTAATATTTTTTTAGAAACTGAAGTATTCATTATTGATAGTGAACCCCTTTCTTCTCGAATTTAAATTGAATTAGTGTAAATACTAACATAATTGCGAACAATACTAAAGATTGAACACACGCCATTTCAAAACGGTTGTAGAAGAATGCTTCACGGTAAATAGAGTAAACTAATACATTTGTCGTTTCTTCTGGTCCACCTTGTGTAAGAAGTCTTACTTGACCAAATGCTTGGAATGACATAATAATATTTAAAAAGAATACAAAAAATAGTTGTGGTGATAACATTGGTAACATTATTTTATATAATTTTTGAAAATACGTTGCACCGTCAACTTCAGAACTTTCAATAAGTTCACCAGGGATATTTCTAACTCCTGTTAATAAATAGATGAAGTTGATACCGATATTTAACCATATTGTAACAGCTGCAACTGCAAATATTGCTGTTGATGGGTCTGCAAGCCAGTTTGTTTCTTTTTGTAAAACATAGCTTAAAAGACCGTTTGTTGGGTGAAAAATCATCGTCCAAATGATAGCAGCTGGTGCTGATGCAATAGCCATAGGCGTTGAAAACATTAGCTCATATGCTCTACTTGCTACTGTTTTTTTGCTTGCCAAAAGTGCTAACGCAAGACCCACTAGTATAGAAGGAACTGCTACTAATCCAACAAATTGGAATGTAACTTTAATACTGTTTATAAAACTTGCTGATGAAAAAGTATCTATGTAGTTTTGAAAACCTACAAATGCTACTGGTTCACCACGTAAATTTGTTATTGAAAAACTCATTACGATTGTACGAAGAAAAGGTACATAAACAAAAGTCATAAAAAATATAATTGCTGGTGTCAAATATAAGTAAGGCTCGATTTTTTCAAAAAAGCTTACTTTTTTTGTATCAGATGCTTTTGATTTTGCTGTAGCTTTATCGTACTTAATTACTTGCTCCATGTCTGAAACCCCTTTCAAGAATTTTTATATACATAGGATACTTTACGAATGTTAAGTTCTTGTTAGAATTAGGGGAAGTTTAGGTAAAATATTAATTAATTTTTTTCGGGCTAAATGATTAAAAGAAGAAAGTTTGGGCAAAACTGTAATTACAATATACGAAAGAAGGTAAGTTTTATGACTACAAAAGGTAGAATTACGTTAAATGGGCTTGAATATTATCTTGAAGGAGTAAAAGATAGTTTACAGGGGACAATAAACTTGCAAATGAGTGAAGATACATTTATAATGTCTGTTATAGATTTAATTAATAAAGAAGATAACAGCGAAATTGACATTGACACTCAACACAAATTGATGAACCAAATTGATGATATTAGATATTTGGTTTCAGACAAATTTTCAAGTGACGTACTAGACCAAAAATTAAATGACTTAAAATACTACGTGGCAACTTGTCAAACAGCTACATTTTCTTAAATATCATAAGGGGGATTTATGAAAAAGAACAAAGCGTTAATAGGAGCAATCACAGCAGTATCAGCAGGGTGTGCTGGAGCATATCTAATAGGAAATTATTTTGTAGAATACGGACTTAAAAGGAAAGAAAAAGGTTACGAAGACCCGTTGTCGCCGTCATATGAACATTCGGACTTAGAAAAGGAAAACCGTGCAATTGCTAAAACAAAAATTGCTAAACTTTATGAAAATGTTTGTTGTGATGAAGTGTATATTACAACTGAAGACGACGAAAAGTTGTACGCCAAAATATTTAAGCAAGAAAAAGAGTCCAATTTATGGGTTGTAGTTGTACACGGATACACTGTAACAAGCGATGATATACAAGATGTCACGTATGAATATCATAGCCGTGGATACAACGTTATAACGCCAGATTTGCGTGCACA
>LNZQ01000106.1 GCA_002007315.1 Epulopiscium sp. Nele67-Bin004 | reverse complement strand
AAGAAGCAGAGCGTGAAACTATTAAACTTAAAAAAGTTGAGTATATGGAAGATAAAGTTGGACGAATATTTGAAGGTACTATAAGCGGTGTAATGTCTTGGGGGATATATGTTGAGCTTGAAAATACAGTTGAAGGACTGGTTCATGTTAATACTATGAACGACGATTATTATCATTTTGTTGAACAACAATTTAAATATGTTGGGGAAACGACAGGCAAAACTTATAGTTTGGGCGACAAAGTTCAAGTTAGAGTTACTAAAATAGATAAAACTAGTCGAACTATTGATTTGTATATAATATAGAATGTTGACTTATATCAAAAATTGTAATACTATTATAGATAGAAAATAGAGAAAGAGGAATTTACGATGAAAAAACAATTGATGACTTTATCTGCTGTAGCGATGCTCGCTAATCCTATTATAGCACAGGCTCAAGAGGACGTTAGAGCAGTTTGGATAAGCACCGTTTATAATATCGATTTCCCTAAAAACGTTGCCGACCCCACAAAACAACAACAAGAATTTATTGAATATCTTGAGGAATTACAAGAAATAGGTATTAACACACTTATGGTTCAAGTTAGACCAATGGCTGATGCATTATATTCATCAACTATTAATCCTTGGTCTAGCGTTTTGACGGGAACTCAAGGTCAAGATCCAGGGTATGACCCGCTTGCGTTTATGATTGAAGAAGCTCATAAACGTGGTATGGAAATTCATGCTTGGCTAAATCCATATCGAGTAACGACGACAGGCACAGACCTTGAAGCGTTAAGTGTACTTAATCCTGCTAGACAAAATCCACACTGGACATTTGAATACAACAATGCATTATATTACAATCCAGAGCTTGAAGTTGTGAAAACTCATATTGAAGAAACAGTTCGTGAAATCGTAACAAACTATGATATCGATGGGATACACTTTGATGATTATTTTTATCCTTGGAACTATCCACTGCCAGAAGGTGAAGGACTTGATGGACCTACGGCAAATGCTAGACGAGAACATATAAATGATATGGTTGAACGTGTTAGTAAAGTTATTAAAGAAACAGATAGTAGCGTTGATTTTGGCATAAGCCCTATCGGCATTTGGAAAAATGACTATTCGGATTTAACAGGTTCTAGCACAAATGGTGGCGAGTCATACTACACAGTTTTTGCGGATACTCGTACATGGATACAAGAAGAATGGATTGATTACGTTGTTCCTCAAATTTATTGGGAAATCGGACACAGTTCTGCCGATTATGAAACGCTTGCTAAATGGTGGGCAAAAGAAGTTGAAGGAACAGATGTTGACCTATATATTGGACACGGATTGTACAAAGATGAGGTTGCAGTTGAAGTTGTAGATCAGCTTATTATAAATGAGAAATATGATGAGATTGACGGAAGCGTATTTTTCACAATGCATAATTTGCTTGATAATGATGGTGGCTCAAGAACTGCACTAACAAATTATTATAACGGAACGTACGTTCCCTCGGATTCAGCGTCAAATAATGAACTTGAAGTATTGCCAAATGGAGAAATTCAGCTTATAATAAATAATCAGTTGGTACAAACTGATATTGACCCGTTTATTATAGATGGAACAACTTTTGTGCCACTAAGATTAATTTCAGAAACGTTGGGAGCAAAAGTATACTGGGATCCTGACACAAAAATAATTAGAATAGACCAGTAAATTTGAAAGGAATAGCAATATGGAATTTTTAGTAAACATGTTGTTTGGGATTATAGGGTTCACGTTTAACATCGTATATCTAGTAATCAAATTAGTAATAACTGTTATAGCTGTTGGTGTAATGGCATTTAAACGCTATAGAGGTTTGACATTACTATTAACAGCAGTATTAGTATTTAATGTGCCATGGCTAATAGTAGTCGTGCCATTTGTACCGAGAAAAGTGCCAAAGTTTGATGCTTCTATCCGAAATGATGAAAACTTTAAAGACAAAAATCCAGTAATTTCATCTATTATGGCTTTGTCGGCAATAGTAGCAAAAGCAGATGGACAAATTTCAAAAGACGAAATAGCAGCAATAAAAGAATTTGTATGCGTAAGTTTTCATATTAGTCGTGATGAAATAAACCAATATGAAGGAGCGTTTAACTACGGTAAAAACAATCCTAACAGCCATCATCACTTCACGTCTATGATTGCAGGAAGTTGTAGCAGAATGACTAGTATACAGCTTGTATATTTATTCATCGGACTTTCTTTAAAAGATGGAGAAATTCCTCCAGAAACAGATGCAAAAGTTAGACAAATTGCACTAGAACTTGGAGTATCTGAATATGAATACAACTACTTTAAAAATGCTTACAAACACGAAAGTGCAGGGTATGCAAATCAAAATGAATCACCAGAAGCAGCTCTTAAACGTTATAGCGAAGTGTTGGGGGTAAGTGAAGATGCAACAGCCGCTGAAGTTAAAAAAGCCTACCGAAAACTTGTTAAAGAGTATCACCCAGACAAGTTTGCAGATGGAAGTATGCCTGATAGTTATGTGGAAATGGCGAAACAAAAGATTATTGATATAAATGAAGCTTACGAATATCTATCAAAAATCAAAAAATAACATAACTTGAAGGGGGATTTTATATTGGAAGCAATAGATGTAGGTTGGTTATCACTTTTGCCGCCTGTAATAGCAATTGTATTTGCGTTTATAACTAAGGAAGTAATAACTTCGTTAATTATAGGAATTTTAGCTGGAACGCTTGTATATGCACTAAACACAGGGGGCGGGCTTGTAACCGCAATAGACTTAACAATGAATTTAATGACGATAAAAATTGGCGACAATGCATCTATCATTATATTTTTAGCATTACTTGGGGCGTTAGTTACAGTTATAACGATGGCTGGGGGAACGAAAGCGTATGGAGAGTGGGCAATCACGAAAATTAAAACTAAACGTGGTGCACAATTATCAACGTCATTTCTTGGCTTATTAATTTTTATAGATGACTACTTTAACTGTCTAACAGTTGGTACGGTTATGCGTCCCGTAACCGACAAATACAAAATTTCACGTGCCAAACTTGCGTATATTATTGACGCAACGGCGGCACCAATTTGTATTATTATGCCCGTGTCATCTTGGGCAGCATCTGTAATATCACAGCTTGATGATGTAGGTCTTAGTGGTATGGATACATTTTTAGCACTAATACCGTACAATTTTTACGCAATATTAACAATAATTATGGTTTTAATTTTATGTGTAACTGATCTTGACTTTGGACCTATGCAAAAATTTGAATTGTTAGCTCAAGATGGTAACGACATTACAAACAAAGATAAAACGAACACCGAAGAACTTGTAATATCAGATAAAGGAACAGTTTTAGATTTATTAATACCAATAGGTGCTCTAATATTATTTTGTGTGTTAGCAATGTTATATGTAGGTGGATATTTTGAAGGTGGAATGACAATTTCTGAAGGTTTTGGAAACACAGATGCAGGAATAGCACTAGCTCTTGGAGGTTTTACAGCACTTGTAGCAACTATGTTTTTATTTGTACCTAGAGGAATTATGACACTTCAAGAATTTATGGAAGGCGTTACTCAAGGTGTAAAATCTATGGTTCCAGCGTTTATTATTTTAACGCTTGCTTGGACTATTAGCGGGGTTTGCCGTGACCTATTAGGCACGGGCGAATTTGTTGGTGCAGTTGCAGAGGCATCAAATTTGCCAGCACAACTTATACCAGCGATTGTTTTTGTGGTAGCTGCTTTTCTTGCAGCAGCAACAGGGACATCTTGGGGAACATTTGGAATACTTATACCTATTGTAGCTGTAATTATGATTGAAATTGCACCATCGTTAATGATTATTAGTTTGTCAGCAACTTTAGCAGGAGCTGTTTTAGGCGACCATTGTTCACCTATTTCAGATACGACAATTTTATCTTCTGCGGGAGCTAATTGTGGTCACCTTGACCATATTTCTACACAAGTACCATATGTAATATTAGTTGGTTGTTGTAGTATGATTGGATATTTAGTAGCTGGATTTACAGAGAATTTATTATTAAGTTTTGGAGTATCATTAATAGCTCTTTTAGTGGCATTATTTTCACTTCATAAATTTAACTTGAAAAATAGATATTAAAAGTGTATACTAAAAGTGCTTATAGTTAAAAATAAGATATATTAATTACTGGAGGAAGAAATAATGAGAAAAACAAAAATTGTTTGTACGTTAGGACCTGCTGTTCAAGCAGAAGAAGTAATGAGAGAGATAATTAGAGAAGGTATGAACGTTGCTCGTTTCAACTTTTCACACGGTTCACACGAAGAGCATTTAGGTAGATACAACCTAATTAAAAAGCTTAGCGAAGAGCTTAACATGCCTGTTGCAACTTTACTTGATACAAAAGGTCCTGAAGTACGTCTTGGACAATTTAAAGACGGTCCTATCATGCTACAAAAAGGGCAAACTTTTACGCTTACAACTGCACCATACGAAGGTGACCAAAACAAATCACACGTAAACTTTAGCAATCTTCACGAAGACGTAAAAGTTGGTGGGGCAATCTTACTTGATGATGGTCTTGTAGAACTTAAAATCCTAAAAATCGACGGACAAGACATTGAATGTGAAGTATTAAACAACGGAAAAATGTCAAACAACAAAGGTGTAAACTTACCAGACACAAAACTTTCTATGCCATTCATCAGCGAGAAAGATAGAGCAGATATCATTTTCGGTATTAAAACTGGATACGACTTTATTGCAGCATCTTTCACAAGAACTGCTGAAGATATATTAGAAATCCGTCAAATCTTAAAAGAGCACGGTAGAGAAGATATCGGAATTATCGCAAAAATCGAAAACAGAGAAGGTGTTGATAACATCGACGCTATTATCGAAGTTTCAGACGCTATCATGGTTGCTCGTGGAGATATGGGAGTTGAAATTCCACTTCAAGAAGTTCCAATTCTTCAAAAGAAAATCATCAAAAAAACTTACGCAGCTGGAAAACAAGTTATCACTGCCACTCAAATGTTAGACTCAATGATGAAAAATCCACGTCCAACAAGAGCAGAAGCTACTGACGTTGCAAACGCTATTTATGATGGTACAGGAGCAATCATGTTATCAGGAGAAACTGCTGCTGGAGATTACCCAGTTGAGTCAGTTAGAATTATGGCTAGAATTGCAGTTGAAACAGAGCAAGATATTGACTATGCAAAAAGACTTAACAACCGTCAAGATGATATTTCACAAGTTTCAGATGCAATTTCTTACTCAACTTGTAAAACAGCACACCAACTTGGTGCAACAGCTATCATCACTGTTACAAAAGCAGGTAGCACAGCATATTCAGTATCAAAATTCAGACCAAAAGCAAACATCATTGCTTGTACAACTTGCGAAGAAACTTACAGAAGACTTTGCCTTGTATGGGGTGTTACACCTATGATGATGGACGAAAAAACTACAACGGATGAGTTATTCGACGGTGCAATCGACGTTGCAAGAGAAACTACATTAGTTCAAAAAGGTGATACAGTTGTTATTACAGGTGGTATGCCACTTGGAGTATCTGGAACAACTAACACAATGAAAGTTGGAACTGTATAAAAATATATTTTTTAGGGGGACGTATTAAATTACGTCCTCTTTTTTTGTCCAATAGCTTGACAAGACAAGTTATAATGCGATAAACTGAAAATTATTTTATAATAGCGAGGTGTATAAAAATGATTGGATTTATAGGTGCTGGCAACATTGCCACTGCAATTATAACTGGAGTTGATTATAAAGATATTGGGGTATTTGATACAAATAAAGAAACTATACAAAAATATAAATCACAAAATTATTATTATTTATAATTCTATTAAAGAACTAATAAAAAATTTTGGCACATTTGCTCATTCTGCAATTCAAACTTTGCACAAAAATCAGTCGTGGTAAAAAATTTTATATTTTATTATTTTCGCAAGTGGGCGGGGCCAAACGGCTCCACAGCGCCCCCTAGAAGTGCTTAAAAATTCATGAAAAATCAGTGGTTTGACCGAT
>LNZQ01000105.1 GCA_002007315.1 Epulopiscium sp. Nele67-Bin004 | reverse complement strand
CCTACTTCGTCGGAGAGTTCGTTTACGGATTTGTCTGTAAGCGAAGTTAGAGAGTTGATGCTTGCTATTGATAATCTTTTGGAGTTTCTTCCTGACGAAAAAATCGAAGAATTGTCCCAAAAGGACTCCTTATAAATAAAAAATAATATATTTATAATACTATCTAATAGAAATAGTTGTCAATTGTTTGTTTATAATATCATTGACATAACTAACAAATTTTAATCACTCATAGCAAAAAAATTACAGCGTGCTAAAAATATATGTGCACACAAGACAGCCAGTGCAACAAAATAAAGAAAGGTACAATAATATATTTTTTTGGCTTAGCAAATGAAGTATCAGAAAACCGACACTTAAAAATAATAATGATACAGATATAATGTTGCTAAATAACATGAAAAAATCCATAAACACATATATAAAATAAGTTATGCAGACCATAGTCAAAACTCTAGCTATTCCATCATAGTCAATAGACTGACTTTTGCGGTTTTGTTTCATTATAATGCACTTCCTTTCTAACTATTTTTATAAACTATATGATAGGCTGTCCTAAAATATGCAACTAAATTTGAAAAATAGCTTTACATACGTTAAGTTGTATGTTATACTACACAAGTGTTTACGCCTCAATAGCTCAGTCGGTAGAGCAGAGGACTGAAAATCCTCGTGTCACTGGTTCGATTCCGGTTTGAGGCACTTACTTAAAAAAGCTCTCTTACATATTGCGTAAGTGGGCTTTTTTTGTATAAAAAATTAATTTGGGAGGTTTAATTATGATTGAAAAGTTAAGACAACTTATGAAAGAAAGAGATTTATTTGCATATTATATTCCATCATCAGATTTTCACGACAGTGAGTATGTTGGTGAGCACTTCAAAGCACGTAAGTTTTTGTCAGGCTTTACTGGTTCGGCAGGAACATTAGTAGTAACACAAGATGAAGCAGGACTTTGGACTGATGGAAGATATTTTATTCAGGCTGAAAAAGAGCTTGAAGGAACAGGAATTAAGCTTTTTAAAGCAGGTGTTGAAGGTGTTCCAAAAATAGAAGATTATCTAGCTGGATTTATGCCTCAAAATGGCAAACTAGGATTTGATGGTAGAGTTGTTGGAGTAACAACGGGTAAAGACTTAGCAAAAAAACTTAAAGAAAAAAATTGCGAACTTGTATATAATGAGGATTTGGTGTCAATAATCTGGAATGACAGACCAAGTTTGCCAACAGGACAAGCATTTTTACTTGATGAAAAATACACAGGAAAATCATACACAGACAAATTAAGCGACTTAAGAGAAGCTCTAAAAGAAAAAAAGGCAGATAGCCATATACTTACAGTTCTTGATGATATTGCATGGCTATACAATTTGCGTGGAAGCGATATAAAACACTTTCCAGTTGTGTTAGCATACACAGTAGTAACTATGGATGAAGCTATTTTATTTTTAGATGAAACTAAACTTACAGATGAAATTAGAGCAAAATTATCGCAAGTGAAAATTAAGCCATACAATGAAATATACGAATATGTTAAAAATTTAGAAGGTAGCGTGTTAATTGACCCAGCAAAACTTAACTATGCTATATACAACAATTTACAAGCAGAAAAAATAGAACAACAAAATCCAACGTTGTTAGCTAAAGCAAAGAAAAATGAAGTTGAAATACAAAATATTAGAAATTGTCATTTGCGTGATGGTGTAGCTTGCACAAAATTTATGTATTGGCTAAAAACAAATATCGGAAAAATAGAAATCACTGAGCTTGATGCAGGTGCTAAAATGCAAGAGCTAAGAAAGCAACAAGAAAACTACATTGAAGACAGTTTTTCATGCATTTCGGCATATGGAGAAAATGCAGCAATGATGCATTACAGTGCAACTCCAGAAAATTATAAAGTTCTTGAACCAAAAAACCTGTATTTACTAGACTCAGGTGGACAATATTTTGATGGAACAACAGACATCACACGTACAATAGCACTAGGTCCAGTAGACAGTGAAATCAAACGCCACTACACAGCAGTAGCTAGAGGAATGTTAAATTTATCTAGAGCAAAGTTTTTGCATGGTGTTAGAGGTTTAAATCTAGATATTTTAGCACGTTCTCCAATTTGGGAGATGGACATCGACTATCGCAGTGGAACAGGTCATGGAATAGGATTTGTTTTAAATGTACATGAAGGTCCAAATGGATTTAGATGGAAAATAGTACCTGAAAGAAATGACAGTTGTGTGTTAGAAGTTGGTATGGTTACAACTAATGAGCCTGGGATTTATATTGAAGGTTCTCACGGAATTAGAATTGAAAATGAACTTATTGTACAAAATGGGGTTAAAAATGAGTATGGACAGTTTTTAGAGTTTGAAACAGTGACATTTACTCCGATAGATTTAGATGCTATTGACCCACAATATATGACAGAAACAGAAAAACAATCATTAAACAACTATCATAAGGCAGTGTTTGAAAAAATATCTCCATTTTTAGATGCAGAAGAAAAAGAATGGTTAAAAACTTACACTAGAGAAATATAGAATCGACCGTGCTACATGTGCTTAGGTTTATAATTAAGTTAAAAACTTACACTAGAGAAATATAGAAAAAATAGGGGATATGCTATAATAGATATCCCCTATTTTTTTTAGTTTTTGTATGTGTCCATAAGATTGCTAAATGCATCAAGAGAGTTGACAACAGTGTCACGGTTAACACAATATGAAACTCTAAAATATCCAGAGCAACCAAACCCAGACCCAGGCACTAACAATAAATTAAATTTTTTAGCGTCTTGACAAAATTGCTTATCATCTGAGATAGGTGACTTTGGAAATAAATAAAATGCTCCTGCTGGATACGTGCACTCCAAACCAATTGAAGCAAAGTGGTTGTACAATATATCTCTATTTTCTTTATAAAAAGTTATATCAACTTCAGTATCAACAAGTTGTTCAATAACTTTTTGGAATAGAGATGGAGCATTAACAAAGCCTAAAATTCTTGTTGATACATTTAAAGCATTTAAAACAGTCTCTTTATGTTCTATATTAGGACTTACGCATATATAACCAATACGTTCCCCTGGCAAAGATAACGATTTGCTATATGAATAGGCGATAAAAGTATTATGATAAAAATTGAGTACACAAGGTACATCGATGTTATCATATGCTATTTCACGGTATGGCTCATCAGAAATTAGGCAAATTGATATTCCTAGTTCTTTTTCTTTGGCAGACAATACTTCCCCAAGCTTGCGTAAAGTTGTACTATCGTAGACAATACCTGTTGGATTGTTTGGGGTATTTATAATAACAGCTTTTGTATTTTTTGTTATGGCAGATGACAAGTCATCTAAATTTGGCAAAAAGCTTGGTGGATTTGGTGGGATAACGATTAATTTACCATTAAAGTTTGCTGTATAGTGTTTATATTCAACAAAGTATGGGGCAAATACAATAACTTCCTCATCAGGATTCAAAATAGATTTTAATATAACATTGATAGCACCTGCAGCACCAACAGTCATAACGATTTCTTTTTCGGTAAGTGACTGACTATATCGTTTGTTTAGGGAGTTGGCAATAGCAGTTCTTGTGCTTTCAAATCCTGAGTTATTCATATAACCATGTATATCAGGTGAAGACAGAGTGTTATTTATTGCATCTACAATTTGAGCTGGTGGTGGGACATTTGGATTACCTAAACTAAAATCATAAACATTTTCTGCTCCATGTATTTGTGCAAGACGTTTTCCCTCCTCGAACATAGCACGTATCATTGAATTTCCAGCTACAATTTCTTGCATTTTATTTGATATCATTACGGATCTCCTTTAATTTTTGTTTCATTTTTACTAATACATTATCTGATACATATGTTGCACCAAAGCCACTACCTATGTCCAATAAAGGTTTGTTGTCTCCATGAAAATCGCTTCCACCTGTGATAAGCAAGTTGTGTTGCTTACAAAAATCTAAGAAAAATTGTGTTTGTGCATATGAATATTCAGGATAAATCGACTCAATACAATCAATTCCAGCCAACAATAAGTCATCAAGAAATTTTGTAAACTGTTGTTCATCAAAAGAATATAGAGTTGAGTGTGCAATTGAGGCGATACCTCCTGCTGTATGAATAAGGTCAATGCATTCACGGTAGTCAATAAACTCTCGTGACACATATGCAGGGCAACCACGGCCTATATATTTATCAAATGCCTCATCAACAGTTTTAACATATCCAGTTTTTATTAGTGCTCTAGCAAAATGTGGACGTGTAACAGTTGTTTCATCAGTTGTAACAAACTGCATAATATCATCCATAGTAATATTACAACCTTGGGCATTAAGCTTTTCAAGCATTATAGTATTACGGTTATCTCGTCTATCTTTAAGTTCAGATAGTTTGTCTTGAAATATTTGATTATTAATATCAATAAAATAGCCTAAAATATGGACTTCTGTTCCATGATAGTCTGAACTAATTTCAATACCTGGAATAACAGTAAGACCAACTAATGCACCATTTTGTTGACATTCAATAATACCACTTGTAGTATCATGGTCTGTTAGAGCGATTGCACTAAGACCTTTCGCCTTTGCATAAAATGCAATTTCTCTGGGTGTAAAAGTTCCGTCCGACATAGTCGAATGAACATGTAAATCTATCATAATTAAATACCTCCTTATAAAAATGTATACTATTATTTTATCATACTTTTGCGAACATGCACGTAAAATATAAAAGA
>LNZQ01000104.1 GCA_002007315.1 Epulopiscium sp. Nele67-Bin004 | reverse complement strand
TTTTCATTAATATTCTTCCCTTTCTGTCCTATCTAATACCCTTAAAAGTATAGTATATTTCGTCCCCTACCAATCTAAATTGAACGAAAGTTGTACCCAAAACATCGTCTTGGTTATTTACAATACCACTTGTATTTATATATCTAATTCCATCTTCTATAACCACTTCCGTTTGTGCTCCAGAATACGTTACTACAAATATATTTTTGCCCGTTTGCTCTTTGTGCTCAAGCAATATATCATGTAGGAGTTCCCCCTCACGTTGGTCTGAAAAACCTGTTAGTGGATTGTATTTTGTAAATATAATAATGTTGCTTGCATTCCCGTAAATTAAAGTATTTTTCAAGTCATCTAATTGTGTAGCTCCACTTTTTACTAAACTTTTTGAGTCTGTATTAAGTTGAACCACCTGTGTTGAACCTATTTGAGTTACCGCAAAATTGCTTTGGTTGTACATTCCAATACTTCCAAGTTCCAAATTGTTGTTATTGTTTGCAACAAATACTCTAGATGCATCTTTAAGCAGTGCAGTTTGTAGCAATGCTGATGAATATTCGTCCAGTGATGCACTATTAGACGTTGTTACACCCATAAAATTAATCAGTTGTTCTGTACTAACAAAATTCTCAAAATCTTCTTGGTAACTATAATCATATATATGCTCGTATTTATAGTTTATATTAGTTTCTTCTCGATGTCCCCTAGTAACCGATGAATGGTCAAACAAAATAGACGATGTTCTAGGTTCTACAACATTTTGAGCAGATGTATATATTTTTGTTACTCTTGCAGGCATCGCTATATTTTCTGGCAATGCCGTTGTTAGATATTTCCATCCTGTAAAGTCTATCGACTCTGCAAGCTTTAAGTAAAATTTGTTGTTATCATTGTCCATAACTTCTATTTTCAGTGTATCCCCTTGAGATTGTCCATACACCCAAATATTAAAATGACTAACATCGTTTGGTAATGGTATTGGAATATCAAAATCTGCATATGCAACTTGCCTAATTTGGCTTTCTCCAAATGTATATGTCATTTTTATAGCACGTTCTCCATGATAAGTTGTATCAAGTTCTTCTTCAATACTTCCCGTAACTTGAACAGTATCCCCACCCCAAACAGGCGTATTTTGTTCAAAAGAATCTATTGGAATAACTTTATCTCCAACAACTATACCGAGTTGAGTTGTTGCTCCACCATATGAAATGTCCAGCTTTGTTACACCATTTGCAACTGCACGCAAAAAGTCGTTATCATAAGCAACTATTTTTGCATTATCTATAACTGTTAACTTTGATGGGTCAATTTTAATTTTATAACCGTCTTTATCTATTCCATAAACATTCACCATTTTTGGAATATCAAGCTCCAGCGTTATAGATGATGGTTCAACAATTAGCCCAACTGGTTTTTCACTAACAGTTACTTCAACTGCTGCTTCTATCCCCTTATACGTTACAACAAATAAACCTTTTCCTGCTGTTGTAGGCGTAAAAATTTGGTTATCAAGTCGCCCGTTTATTCCAACCGCCTTAATATCAATATAATCTGGGTCAACTTCAACTGGATTGTTATTTTCGTCGACAGCTTTTATGTCAAAAGTTATACTTTCATTCATAAATACTCTATCGCTATCTAATTTTACAAGAATTTCAGTTGCTTGTCCAGTTTCAGATGTTGTAAAAACTCCAACCCCATTCATAACAGCTCTTGCACTTCCATCTGATGGACTGTTTTGTATTTCGGCTTCAAATGAACCTGCCTCTCTAGCAACCATCGTACTAGAGCCACCCCCATCAAGATACATTGCATCAACTGCTCTATAACGCATCAAAATTTCTACAATTTGGTCATGTGTAGCACCTATGGACGTACCTCGCCCATCAATAACCATAAGCATTATTTCATTTGGAACATTTGTAGTTGCAATTACTGTTCTAGGATTTGCAGTGGTTTCACCAACTATATGTGTCGACCCTGTATATTTTTGACCATCTTTTAATATTAAACCGCCCCCACCTATACCAAAATAAATATTTTCTATTGCTGTACTAACTTGTTGGTTTATATGTGCAGACATTTCTATATAAAACTCAGAACCTAGTTGAAGTTGATGAAAATATCTATTTGCTGAGTCTTGATCCATAACTAAAACATATCCATCTTGAGGTATATTTGTTACCATTCCTCCAGCCAAATGGTCCACTATTGTGCCATTTTTTATAACAATTGTATACGCCCAAGGATGTTGCTCCATTATTTGACTAGTATCGTCCATATATTGATTATCAAATAGTATTGGTGCTGTCAAAGTTGTTGGTATTTTGTTGTAGCTAACTGCATCGCCAATATATTCACTACCATTATAAAATTTTATAGTTGTATCAAAAAAATCTAAATATATATCCATATTGTTATCTATGATAGCTGTCGCCATATTTTTTGCTGGTCCCATGCCAACTCGTTCTGAATTGCTTACTTGCAATGCTTCACCATCACTAAACATCGGGCCAAACGCTTGTACATTACTAGATGTGTCATAAAAATCCCCATTTATACCTGCTATTGCACCGCTATAATTTACCATCTCAAACACTGTTTGTTTTTCACCAAGGGATGATGCCCCTATCGGCTTAACTGTAACATTATCATTGCCCAAATCAATCTTAAGTGTAAATACGTCAAGCCACCCTATATCTGTCAAGTGGTGGTCTTCCGTAAATTCTACGCCACTTGTAATTGTTTGGGTGTCGCTAATTGTATGAAGTATTGTGTATGCTGATGTCGTATGTAAGGGAACTAGCACACTACATGCTAGTAACCCTACTATAAGTTTTTTCTTCATCTAAAAAAACTACCTCCCTTTTAAAGTTAATTTTCTTTTAGTAAAATTTGTACGTCATATACTAAGTTTTGATCTTCAATAATTTCAGGGTTCGTGAAAAATTCTACAAATTGCTCCCCATTCGCATATTCTTGTACTCTAATCTGAGTCGTTGATATAGACGCACCTGTATAGTTTCCAATATTTGCGACTGTATAACCTGAATCTTCTAAAATCGATTTATAAGTTGATGCCGCTCCACTAACATTGGTTGCATTTAAAACTTGCATTGTCAAGTCTTTATTTATAATAATTTCTGGCTCTAGTTCCTCTATTTCTTCCTCTAAATCAGCGTCAGTCTTATCATTATCTTTTGATAAAATTAATCTACTATAAAATGTTTCATTAACAAAATCCGCCATAGAATTCATATCTGGAATAAAATATGAAACTCCTCCGATATATAAAGCTTCACCTGGTATAACAGAAAATGATACATTATCTGGGTCAAAATAGGTTATATAGTCATAATAAGAAAAAACTTCCGCTAAACTTGCATCTGTTTTTACAGAGTTAAACATTACAGAAACTAATTCTGGAATTTTTGTTATGATTGATGGGCTTAAAACTTTATCAATAAACGCTTCTATAAATAGTTGTTGCCAACCCATCCTATCTAAATCGCTATTTCCAGCTCTATATCTCATGTATTTTTCTGCATTTTCTCCATCAAGCACTTGTAGTCCTGCTGAAATGTTTATATATAAACCTTGGTAGTTGTCTGTATATCGCATATTAAACGGAACATCTACTTCAACCCCACCAATTGCATCAACAATGTCTCTAAATGCACTTGTCGAAACAACCACATAGTTATCTATTTTCACACCAAGTATAAGCTCAATTTGACGTATAGTAAAATCTCTAATGTTGTCAATACCTACATATGCGGTCATCTCATTAATTTTACTTTCAACCATGCTATAACCTCTTGCTGCTGTCATAGCTTCTCGCTGTGCATCCGTCCATGAAACTTTTGTATCCCTTGGTATGTTTACCATTTTTATTTCGTTTGTAGCTGTGTTTAAATTTACTATAATTATAGTGTCTGTCCGATAACCATCCGCATCTGTTCCAAAGACGGCGACAGTCTTATTAAGGGCGGCTTCTTCTTCATCAGCTAAAATTGCACTTTCCCCATCTTCATTTTTATAGTAGCTAAAATCTTCATGTGCTACTTGTATATCGCCCCCGCTATTATTTGTATATATATAACTTTGGTACGCCCATACAACGCCCCCTAATATAATTGTACAGAATAAAGTTGTCCCTAAAACTGATTTTAAAAATATGCTTAGTAATTGGGACTTTTTCGGGTCACCTGACTTAAAAAAATTCATTCTTTCACCTCGATTTCAATAGCTATTTATTCCATTCTATTATAATAACATAATTACGACAAAAAGCAAAATAAAATCTAATTTTACCTTGATAAAATATAACAAATTAGTGT
>LNZQ01000103.1 GCA_002007315.1 Epulopiscium sp. Nele67-Bin004 | reverse complement strand
TCCACTGTTTTAGTGATTTTGCAGAAAGTCTGCGGTGATCTTTCTCTTTCAGGTCATTGAACACTGTACATCAGCACTGTTTGAGCTCGCCTGGTTCATCTGACCCTCAGACCATCACCATGATAACCTGCTAAATCCCGTGCAGTTTGGCTTCAGAGCAAACCACTCAACTGAAACTGCATGCTGCTGTCCTTGAGGTCATCAAAGCTGGTCTAGACCGGGGAGGGGTGGTCGGCGCTGTTTTCCTGGACCTTCTTAAGGCCTCGGACACAGTGCCCTTGAACCTTCATAATAAGGATCTAAGTCAGACATAGCATCTTGACTTACTTCAATGGTGTCGCCTCCATATCTTCCTGTTGTTTTAAGCCAGTAATCTTCATATTCATCAGGATAGGCATAAAGACCGGGGCCAATGGGTACTTGTGCTCTTGCATACGACTCATAAAAACCATCCATTAATTTTTCACGCTTTGCTATTTTAATATTAAATGAAGCATTAAGGAGTAAACGAATAAATCTTTCTTTGTTTAGCTCTTTATAACCCGGAAATATTTGATACCTGTCATAATTAACTAAACTCTCAGGTGTCTTAAAGTTACCACTTGGTCCTGTAGTTAGCCTTGTTCCTCCGTCGCCTGTCATGCTGAAAAGTTTATCTGCAAAATCAGGCTCATTCATTATATATCTCATAACGGCAAACATGTCTATAATAGCTTCTCTTTCTTGCCAAATAAGAGGCCAACCGGAAGAGCTAATACTCGTAATACGAACATCTCCATAAGGATTACTCGCTAAATATTCTTTTTCTTCTTGTGTAAGCATGTCTGTGGGTGGTGGCTCATAGGGTTTAAATCCTAATTGGCTCATTCTCGCCATAAACTCCTCAGCATATTCATATCCGGGTTGTGTTCCTTCTCTTTTATAAACACCTGGGTCTTTTATTTGAGAAATTACGCTTTTCAACGCACTCAAAACGCTTCCCCCAAATGAAGAAGTGTCTGTCGGGTTTAGACTACTTTCACTACTACCACAAGAGTAAATAGAAAATAAACAAAGTAAAAGATAAATATATTTTTTCATAACTTAAAAACCCCTAATTAGAAGTACTCTCTATTTTATATAAATAAGAAATAAAGTCTCCATTACCTTGCTGTTCTGCAACATATCCCGGTTTTTCTGTAAAAGAAATATAAGCACTGTCCCCATTAGAAGATGCCCTAATACCAAACACATATTTACTACTATTTCCTTCATAAACTAAAGCCCAGTTATCAGTCTCAAGGCGATATATCTCAAGTTGACCGCCCCAATATCTATTTTGTAAGACTAAAAATATATCATCACCTATAGCAAGTGTTTGAGTCTCACCCATCCATGATTCTTCATTTATATTACGAACAGATTGTCCTACAGTCTGCCAACTATTTGAATATTTTTGAGTTTCAACTTTTAAAGTATTTCCATTTTTATATGACACATAAACTGCCCCATCAGAACCTTCTGCAAGTGAAGCATAATGAGCACGAGGAGCAGGAAAACTACCCCCAAGTTTAAGAAAAGACCCACCACCTATGGCACGATAAACATTTAATTTATAATCATCTTCTTCATCAAGAAAGTGAATATACATAGCATTTTTCCCACTTTCTATTTTAGCCTCAATTCCTTTAGTATTAGCAACACTCTGATGAGAGCCCCAGCCCCCATTATAAATTTTAGAATTAACACTAAAACTACCATTAGCTCCATATTCATTATAAACGGCATAAACTTTACCAGAACTGTCAACGGCAATATCAACACTACTTGAACGACTGTCTGATATATAGCCGATATTCTGCCAAGATCCAGTACTAGAAGATTTAGGTGATTTGTAAGAAATTATTCTTTCATCATCTAATAAATTTCTATAAGCTACAAATATATCAGTATCAGAAACAGCAATAGAAGCGTAATCAACTTGGTCATCTGGGTTTATAGTACCCAAGTCACTCCACTCGCCTGTTTGAGCGTCATATTTTTTAACTTTAACGCTAACACTTCCATCACCGGGTTTAAACACAACATAAATATCGCCATTACCATCTATAGCCATGTCAATATCTGTTACACGAACTTTACTCCAATTTCTTGTAGTAGTATTATATTGGCTTCCGTCAACTAAAGAATAACTACCAACTTCATCGAGAATACATAAGTTGTGAACCCATTGTAAGTTCATCAAGTGGAATAGTATTAAATCCTGCTGTACGTGGCGATACCGATTGAAACATAGCTGCATAAATTTTTTCTTTTAGTGGTAGCTGTCCAAGTGTAGCTGGATTGTTGTATTCAGCAACTAAGAAAAATATAAATCCTATGAGTACTAACATTATACTTAAAATCCATACAAGTCTTGTATGTAACGACAGTTTATAAAATGCTTGTCGCCATGTAAAATGTTCTGCTGCATCCATTTTTATTTTTAGAGCATTATACGTATCAAGCCAAACGGTATACCCCAGTCCCCCACATGTAATAAGCATCATTACTGTAAAGTTTACAATTCCATTGCCCACATACGGGGTCAAGCTGTTGTGACCAACCATATCAAAACCTGCATTACAAAATGCAGACACCGAATGGAATATAGAATATAATATGCCTTTCCAAACGCCATATTCTGGAATAAAAACTAAACTCAGCAATACAGCACCTATACCTTCTATCAAAAATGTTAATTTTATAACTAATATTGCAAACCGAACTACCCCTGAGGGAGTACTAAAGTTTAGTGCTTCTTGCATTATTAATCTGTTTCGTAGCGTAATTTTTCTTCCTGTTAATACAAAAATCATACTAACTAAAGTCATAAACCCAAGTCCACCAATTTGGATACACACAAGTATGACGCACTTGCCAAATGGCGACCAATGGTCAAGCGTATTTACAACGGATAGCCCTGTAACGCATACAGCTGAAGTTGCAGTAAATAATGCATCTAAAAATGGTGTATGTCTATCAGCATTTGTACTTATAGGCAACATAAGAAATAAAGTTGCTATTATAATTATAGCCAAAAATCCTATAACTAATATCTGTGCTGGACCAATATTCCATTTTAGGAAGTCAAAATTTAAAGCCGTTGTTTCATTTGTTCTTCTTCTTTGCATTAAAAATGAACCCTCCCTTTAAAATATAGTATTATTAGTATTTTTCAAAACTGCTTTTTTATACAAATAAAAGGGGGCAATATAAATACGCCCCCAGAATTTATTAGTTATTAGTTGTGAAATACTAATCCTTTAACGCTATCTACTGTAATAGTTGCACCATTTTTAACAGTTTCACATGCTACCCCTGTTGCAATTACAACTGGAATATTTAATGTTTTTCCTATTCTAGCTGCGTGATTTTTCTCTACTGGAGTTTCATCTTCAACTACGATTGCACTAGCTTTTGACATAATCCATAAGTAGTCGTCTGTAGTTTGTTTTGTAACTAAAATGTTGCCATATTCAAAATTTTGTGCTGCTTCATCAAGCACTTTTACAACACTAGCAGTTCCTGTAACTGTTTCTGCTTCTGTAAAAGTTTCGTTTATTACACCAACTCCACGTGCCAAAACATTTCCAACGTATTGAACTTTAAGCTCATTTGTTGTTCCTGCAATACCAAATGGTACACCCGCTGTAATAACAACAACATCACCTTGTTCTACAACTTCAAGTTCTTCTGCTCTTAGTACTGCATTCTCAAGAATTGTGTCTGTGTCTTCACCATCTTTAATTTCAAGAAGTGCTGGTATACAACCCCAAACTAGGTTCATTTGTCTAGCTGTTCTTTCCTCTGTTGTACAAGCAAAAATTGGAGCTTCTGGCTTGTATTTTGAAAGTGAACGAGCTGTGTATCCTGATTTTGTAACTGTAACAATTGCTGCCGCATCAAGGTTATGTGACGCTTGAGTTGCTGAATAACTCATAGCTGTTGTCATACTAATGCTACCTGCACCAGTGTAAGTACGGTTATATACCTCTTGCGTTTTTTCAGCCATCTTTGCAATTCTAACCATCATTTCAATTGACTCTAGTGGATAATCACCTTTTGCAGTTTCTCCAGATAACATAATTATTGAAGTTCCATCAAAAATTGCGTTTGCAACGTCACTAGCTTCTGCTCTAGTTGGTCTTGGATTTGTAATCATAGACTCAAGCATTTGAGTTGCTGTAACTACTGGTTTTCCAAGTTCATTTGATTTGTTTATAAGAAGTTTTTGTATAACAGGAACTTCTTCAGGTGGAATTTCAACCCCTAAATCTCCACGTGCAACCATAATTGCATCTGTAACTTGTAAAATTGCATCAATATTATCAACACCTTCACGGTTTTCAATTTTAGAAATAATTTGGATACCGTGACCGCCATTTTCTTCTAACACTTTACGGATTTTGATTACGTCTGACGCACAACGAATAAATGACGCTGCGATAAAATCAAATCCCATTTCTGCTCCCATAGCAATGTCTAAAATGTCTTTTTCAGTAAGTGCTGGCAACTTGATAGATACATTAGGTATGTTCACACCTTTTCTTGAGCCAAGTAAACCGCCATTTACAACGTTACATGTAATTTCTGTTCCTTCTATAGCTGTAACTGTAAGTTCTATTAGACCGTCATCTACTAATACTGTGTTTCCAACGTTCAAATCATTTGGTAACTCCTCATAAGTTACGCTTACTCTTTCGCTATTTCCTTCAATTTCAGTAGTTGTAAGCACAAGTGTTTGCCCTGCAACTAATGTTACATCGCCTTCTGCAAGAACTCCTGTACGTATCTCTGGTCCTTTTGTGTCAAGAACAAGTGCTGTGTGAATTCCAAGTTCTTCTCTAGCTTGCATTACTCTTTTTGCTACTTCCGCATGTCCTTCACGGTCACCGTGTGAAAAGTTGATACGAATAGCATCGGCTCCAGTAGTGATTATTTTTTTGATTGATTCTATGTCGTTTGTTTTTGGCCCTATTGTTGCAATTATTTTCGTTTTACGCATTTCAATTTATCCCCCGTCATTATACAGGACGCCGAAATACGACGTCCATATTATTTATTTTACACTTAAAATTCTGCTTACTCTAACCATTTCTTCATCTAGGTTTTTAGTCATTTTTAGTGCTTCATTGATGTCATAATCAACATACTCACCTTTAACATAAGAAACAACACGCTTATCTTTTCCTTCACAAAGTAAATCAACAGCACGTGCACCCATCATTGACGCATGCATACGGTCAACAGCAGTTGGTGAACCACCTCTTTGTAAGTGTCCAAGAACAGAAACTCTTGATTCTATACCTGTAACTTGTTCGATTTCTTCTGCAAGTTCGTGATACCCTTCAACACCTTCTGCAACTATAATAAGGAAATGTTTTTTACCACGATTTTTGTTTTCGATGATATTTTTAATAATTTCCTTATTTGACATTCTTTCTTTTTCTGGCATAAGTACGATTTCAGCACCTGTCCCAATAGCACACCATAACGCTATATAACCAGCATGTCTACCCATAACTTCAACGATTGAACATCTGTTGTGAGAAGATGATGTGTCTAATATTTTGTTTATTGCGTCCATAGCAGTATTTACTGCAGTGTCAAACCCTATTGTATATTCTGTACAAGCGATATCAAGGTCAATAGTTCCTGGTACACCGATAGTGTTAATTCCTAAGTTTGCAAGTTTTTCAGCACCTTGGAAAGAACCATCTCCACCGATAACTACAAGTCCTTCAATACCAAATACTCTACACATTTCAGCTGCACGCTCTTGATATTCTGGTTTAATAAAGTCACGGCATCTAGCAGTTTGTAGAATTGTTCCACCACGTTGGATAATGTCCGAAACGTCTTTAGATTTCATTTCCCAAACATCTCCAGCCAATAGCCCACGATACCCATTTCTAATTCCTAAAACTTTAATTCCGTGAGAAATCGCTGTTCTTACTACTGCACGAATTGCAGCGTTCATTCCAGGTGCATCTCCACCACTTGTTAAGACACCGATTGTACTAATTTTGTTTTCCATAAGAAAAGCCTCCTGATTATACTATATTAATTGTATATATCTATTATTTTATTACCAGATTATTTTTATACCTTATTATTGTACAAAAATTAATGCCAAATTGCAATGAAATTATTTGGTTTTCGGTACTATTATACACTCTTTGTCAATTATATTCGACAGTTCTAGTATTAAGTCATCATTTATACTAACATTATATCGTGGCGGAAAGGCTTTTTTAGTATTTTCTTCTATATTATATACTAATACTTTTGAGTGTCCTGGAAATTTTTTGAACAAGTCTAACAATTTTTGTCTAATTTCTGGAACTCTTTGTTCCTTATTTAGTTTTAAAATAATATAATTTGACAACAAAGTATTTAATGTTTTTACACTATTAGCAATAATTTTCACTTCGTCGTCACCTTTTAGAGATATTTTACCCATAATTATTATAGGTTCACCTTCTTCTATATTGTCTAGTTGACTAAATACATTAGGAAATATTATACACTCAACAACACCTGTTAAATCTTCAATCATAACAAATGCCATCTTTTGATTTGTACGTGTAAACTGGATTTTTTTGTTTAAAATCAGTCCACCTATAACAACTTCATCTTCTTCTTTAACTTGAAGTTCACCTTCATCATCTAAAAATTGAATTACCGTGTGTGTTGTAAAACAATTCATTTGATTTGCTACTTTTTCTAATGGATGACCCGTAATGTATACCCCTAGCATTTCTTTTTCCATCGCCAAAAGTTGTTTTGAGTCCATTTCATCTATATTAGGCAGTTCATCTTTTAAAATGTTATCTTTTTTACCAAAAGCAAATAAATCCATCTGTCCTTCTATTGTATGCTTTTTCTTCGCCACTATGCCATTTCCAATAGCTTGGTATATCGCTAAATATTGGCTACGCTTTCCACCTAAACTATCAAACGCTCCCGCCAAAATTAGACATTCTACATATCTTCGTTTTAATTGATTGTCCGCATTTCTAGTAAAAAAGTCATTTAAACTTTTGTATAAGCCACTTTGCTCACGTTCTTTTACTAGTAGTTCAACTACATTTGTACCCACATTTTTAACTGCAGACAAACCATAAACAATGTCATTTCCGCTGGTAGAAAATTCTCCAAATGCTTTGTTTATATCGGGAACTAACACTTTAATATTTTGCTTTTTACAACTTTCGATATATTGAGTTATTTTTGTTGGAACATCTTTTACAGACGTTAATAATGCCGCCATAAATTCAACTGGATAATGCGTTTTTAAATATGCAGTTTGATATGCAATTACTGCGTAAGCTGCTGCATGCGATTTGTTAAATGCATATTTAGCAAAATCCATCATATCATCAAAAATTTGGTTTGCCACTTGTTCTGGGATACCATTTGCAACCGCTCCAACAACAGTTTCACCATCTCCATTTAAAAATATTTCACGCTCTTTCATCATAACATCGGTTTTTTTCTTACCCATTGCACGTCTAAGAATATCACTACGAGCCAAGCTATAACCACCAAGTTCTCTAACTATTTGCATAACCTGCTCTTGATACACGATACAACCATATGTGTTTTCTAATATCGGCTCCAAACTTGGGTGCGTATAAGTTATTGTATTTTTATCTTTTTTACCTTGCACATATTTCGGAATAAAATCCATAGGTCCTGGTCTATAAAGTGACACCCCTGCTATAATATCTTCCAATGAACTTGGTGCTAAATCTTTCATAAACGACTTCATTCCAGCACTTTCAAGTTGAAACACCCCTTCTGTGTTTCCGCTTGAAATCAGTTCAAACACTTTTGGGTCATCATATTCCATATTGTTAAAATTGATTTCAATGTTTTTGTTACGCTGTATAAGATTTATTGCATTATCAATAACCGTAAGCGTTCTAAGCCCCAAAAAGTCCATTTTTAGTAGCCCTAATTCTTCAAGCGTCGTCATAGGAAATTGTGTTGTGGCGTTTCCATCGTGTGAGTTTAGCGGTACATAGTCTGTTAGCGGCTCTTTTGCGATTACTACGCCTGCCGCATGTGTTGAGCAATGACGAGGTATTCCTTCAAGTTTAAGCGCCGTATCAATTAGATATGTTACTTCCTCATCACTATCATATATTTGAGCAAGTTCAGAATTCATCTCTAACGCTTTACTAAGTGTCATTTTTAGTTCGTTAGGTATCATTTTGGCTATTGTGTCAACTTGTGCATATGGCATATCTAATGCACGTCCAACATCACGAATAACAGCTTTTGCTGACATCGTTCCAAACGTTACTATTTGTGCAACTTTATCTTCGCCATATTTTTTTGTTACATAATCAATAACTTCTCCACGTCGCTCATAACAAAAATCTATATCGATATCGGGCATGCTTACACGGTCTGGGTTCAAAAATCGTTCAAATAGTAGATTGTATTTTATCGGGTCAATATCTGTAATTTCTAGGGTGTATGCAACGATACTTCCTGCTGCTGAACCACGCCCCGGACCTACTGGGATTTTTTGAGATTTGGCATATTTGATAAAATCACTTACTATTAAAAAGTAGTCGATAAAGCCCATTTGGGTAATAACATCTATTTCAAACTCAAGTCGTTTTTCAAGGTCAGGCGTTATAGTTTTATATCGCATTTTTAGCCCTTCATGACATAACTTCTCGAGATATTCTTTCGCAGATGTACCATCATCAATATCAAATTTGGGAAGTTTAAGTTCGTTAAATGTGAAACTTACATCACATCTGTTAGCAATTTTAACCGTATTTTCAAGAGCATCTTGTTGATACGGAAAAAGACTATACATTTCTTCTGGGCTTTTTAAATAAAATTGTCCACCCTCATAAATCATACGGTCTGGATCACTCATTGTTTTGCCTGTTTGTATACAAAGGAGTATCTCATGAGGTTTCGCATCTTCAGCAAGAATATAATGAACGTCATTTGTAGCAACTAGAGGTATACCTGTTTCATTTGATATTTGGATAGTTTGGGCGTTTACAATTGATTGCTCACTTATGCCATGGTCTTGTATTTCAAGAAAAAAGTTGTTTCTTCCAAATATTTCATCAAGCTCAATAGCCGCCTCTTTCGCTTTGTCATAGCTTTCTTCTAAAATTCGCCTAGATACAGGTCCAGCAAGACATGCACCTAGGGCGATAATCCCTTTGTTGTATTGACGTAATAATTCATAATCTATACGAGGTCTACGATAAAACCCTTCCGTAAATGCTATACTTACCATCTTAATGAGATTTTGATAACCTTCGTTATTTTCTGCTAATAACACCATGTGGTACGACCTAGAGTCAATCGATTGCTTGTCGTGGCGTGTGCGTTTTGCCACATAAACTTCACAACCTATTATTGGCTTAATGCCGTTTTCGATTGCTTTTTTGTAAAAGTCAACTACACCAAACATTACACCATGGTCAGTTATAGCTAAACTTGACATGTTTAAGTCTTTAGCAGTTTTTATTAGTGTTTCGATTTTTGCCGAACCATCAAGCAAGCTATATTCCGTATGTACATGTAGGTGTGCAAAATCTTTTTGTAAATTTTCTTTTGTGTTAGACATAAAAATAAATCCTTTCTGAGTTTGAACATAAAAATGCCCCTATTAGGTGTAATAATTTTACCATAAATTACAAATAAGTATAGGGGTATTTGAGATATTTTGTTATTTTTTATATGGTACAAACTTATACTTCGTGCTATAATATTGTTGTTATCCACACTTGGGCGAGGTGTGGGGGTTTTTGAAATGTTATCCTCCTGCGGGCTATGCATAGTTTTGCGTATCCGAAAGGGGGTGCTATGATGAGTGATGTACAGATGATAAGCATATTAATTACTTTTATTGTTATATGTCTTAAAGGGGATATTTTTATTTCTGATATTGAACTTAGAGGCTCGAAAGATTCTTTTAAGTTTAAAATTCGTACAAAACAAAAGAACGGCTTGCCCTCTAAAAAGCACCGTTCTAAAAAGTAAGTTTTATTTTTCATAGCCCCAAATACAAAACATTTAGGGAGCATCAGTATTAGTAGTACTGGTGCTTTATTTTATTATACCCAAATTTAGGCTAAGTGTAAACATATTACTTGATATTTTTTATAGTACAAACTTATACTTTATGCTATAATATTGTTGTTATCCACACTGGGGCGAGGTGTGGGGGTTTTTAAAATGTTATCCTCCTGCGGGCTATGCATATAGTTTTTGCGTATCCGAAAGGGGGTGCTATGATGAGTGATGTACAGATGATAAGCATATTAATAACTTTTATTATTATATGTCTTAAAGGGGATATTTTTATTTCTGATATTGAACTTAGAGGCTCGAAAGATTCTTTTAAGTTTAAAATTCGTACAAAACAAAAGAACGGCTTGCCCTCTGAATCTCCCACATCTGAAGAAGTGGGGTTCTAAAAGTTAATAAAAAAACTTTATTTAAGAAGTTTGATAGCTTATGCTACCCTTTTTCTTATTGGCGTATTCAGTTCGCCCCTACTGTATAAACTTGCAAAATCACAAGTTACAACGTTACTTTTAATCATTATATTCATT
>LNZQ01000102.1 GCA_002007315.1 Epulopiscium sp. Nele67-Bin004 | reverse complement strand
GCTCTGGAGCACATGGTTAAAGTAAGGCAATTTATTCTGGAGCAAAAGACTGACGTTTCAAGAAAAAAGTCTTCCTCAGAGTCAAACAGACTCTGACTGTCGGACTATGAGGAAGACATTTTTTGAATGGTATGCTCCAGAGCTCGTTCTTCTGATATTTAATCATCCATCCCCTTTTCTGAGAGGCATCAGTTCGGCTGTGTTCGTCAGCTGAGGCGCAAATTTTCCCTGGGTGTAATTACATGGTTTGTCCAGCAAAGGGATTTGTTTTTAAATGATAAATAAGTGAAGTGTTTCATGATCAAAGTTCTGCTAAGATGTGAGATATCCTGCCACCACTACATATCTTTGTTAGGAGAATTTGAACATTTTGATTTTGGATATCAGAATTTTCTTTCTCCCAGATATCGGTGTCTGCATCACCCCCAAAAGTTCGGTCAGGCCCACCAGACACAGCAAGAAGGAAAAATGGCAAAAACAAAAACCTGTAAAAATGATAATTACACAAAAAATTTTAAAGATGATATAAAGCTGAAAGTTCAATTACATGCTGAACAAATGGACTTAATTAAGCACAGAGTATCCTTGCTACAAATAGCTCCAAATTATTGAACACTTTAAATTTTAATCATTGATTATGCTTATGCTGCTTATTTACAGGATGAACTGATATTCTACAAAATGTCCAGAAATGGTGAAACGGTCTAAAACCAAAACACTTAAAATTAAAGAACCATGAATGAAAAAGAAAAGCAGAAAATCATTACATTCACGAAACTGGAACCAGAAACTGTTCAAATTGAGACTAATTGTTTAAAAAGAGACTAAAACAATTAATAATTGTTTCTAACTAGTCCAGCTAGTTTTCCTTTAACATAGAAATCATCCAGTTCTTACGGCTCTAGACAAAACGTTTACTTTCTCTTTCTTTCTTTCTCTCATGCTGCTTCAGTGACTCTGTCAGCCAGGAGGTAAGAGACAAATTTATAGGTTTGAGGTGATTAACAAAGACTGTCACAGTAACATAGTTGGTCCATCAGAGGTAACAGTTCATTTTTCAAATTTAAAATATCCCACTGAGTATGTAAACCTTATACTCAGTCCTACCTGCATACACACCACAGCATTAATGACGTATACAAGTGTTTTTACTTCCACATAGAGATTGATTTAAAGACAAAACCTTTTCCCACAGATAAACTGACTATAAAGCTGGTACTTATTGATGTCACACTGACGCCTCAGTTTCCCACAGATCAGTTGATAATGGCTCCCCTTCAACTAAAGGAAGCACCACACTTCAGGAACAGCTGCAGTGGTTCAGTGTCTTAAAGACAAGCTGAGCCTAAAATAATTTTATTTGTCTGAGTTTCAGTGGAGAGTTTAAATGTCACATGATGGCAAAATGCTATTTTAGAAGTGTTTCCACAAGCTGCTGCCAAGAGGTTTTTCTGAATTCAACACAAAAGTAATTGCAAGCATCAATGTGACATCTGTTTCAAATCCTTCGAACCTGTGGAGCAGATGTTGCAAGGTATTCATGCTCAAACTCTCGGAACATTTTCCTCATTAACCTTAACTAACGGAAGTTTTAAGCAAATCATAAGTTGAAAAATAATTATTTGAAATGCAGAAGATGCAGGCAGCAGTGTCTTACCTGGAGTAGCAGGACAGGCTGGTGCAGAACAGTGTGTTTCCAACGGCAATGGGGACAAATTGCTAGTGTATGGGTTGGTGGGGGTTGTTTGATGCCGTGGGCACTCGTTTCGGCGTCATCAATTGCGGGGGTAAGCCCTATCGAGCTTGCACATCGCAACATAGTTCCTGTTGTATCGGGGCTTGTTGTAACAACAGCTGTAGCTATATTTATTTTATAAGTAGACGAATATGTCTAAAATAGTACAAATCATAGAGGAAATTTACTTATATTTGTACTATGAAAAAATTTTTAATAAAACTTTGTATGTGAGTTGTCATAAAATCTATAATTACCAATAAAAAGTTGGTGCATAAATGTATAATATATGCTATCATTTAATCAATGCAATATGTAAGAAAAAACTAATAAAAGAAATTTTTATATAGTAAAGTTTCTTTTTTAGTAAATAAATTCACACACAGACTAGGTAAAATTGTAACAAACATATTGCTAATCATGCATAATTGAATTTCATAAACATATAAATGTCAATATAGCTTAGAGAATATTTATATTATTATGAATAATTATGCAATGTAAATAATATTGAGTAGGGGGAATTTGTATGGAAGATAACAAAAAGTTAGGACTAACGACCCAAATATTTATTGCACTGTTACTTGGAGCAGTAACTGGAGTTATGATGCATTATTTTGTTCCAGATAGTGCATTTAAAAATGATTTTATAGTTAACGGAATTTTTTATTTTGTTGGGAACGGGTTTTTACGTGCGATGCAAATGCTTGTTGTACCGTTGGTGTTTTTCTCACTAATATGTGGGTCAATGGCTATCGGGGACACGAAAAAGCTTGGAAAAGTTGGCGTAAAAACTATTGGATTTTATTTGGTTACAACAGCAATTGCTATAACAATTGCACTATCGGTAGGGAGTATACTTCAACCAGGGATTGGACTTGATATGTCAACGGTTGAGATTGCAGAAACAACAGTTGCAGAATCTCAAAGTGTTGTTAACACATTTTTAAATATTATCCCAACAAACCCTATATCGTCACTTGCATCAGGGACTATGTTGCAAATTATTTTCTTCGCTCTTATGGTTGGCGTTGTGCTTGCCAAACTTGGAGAAAAAGTTGAAGGCGTAGCAAAAATTTGCGAACAATGTAACGCTATAATGATGGAAATGACTAGCATAGTTATGATGGTTGCACCTGTTGGGGTGTTTTGCCTAATAGCTAAAACGTTTGTTGAACTTGGATTTAGTGCGTTTGTACCGATGTTGAAATATATGTTTGGGGTAATATTTGCACTAGCAATTCAATGTTTCGTCGTGTATATGGGTATTCTTAGAGTGTTTGCACACAAAAACCCAATTGATTTCCTTAAAAAGTTTGCACCAGTTATGGGATTTGCATTTTCAACTGCAACGTCAAATGCAACAATTCCACTTTCAATTGATACGTTGAGCAAAAAAATGGGTGTTTCAAAACGTATTTCATCATTTACAGTTCCACTTGGAGCGACAATAAATATGGACGGTACTGCAATTATGCAAGGGGTTGCCGTTATGTTTACCGCTCAAGCGTTTGGGATTGACCTTGGAATGACGGAATATTTAACAGTTATTTTCACTGCCACTATGGCATCAATCGGGACAGCAGGCGTTCCAGGGGTTGGGCTTATAACGTTATCGATGGTATTTGCATCAGTTGGATTGCCACTTGAAGGTATCGGAATCATTATGGGTATTGACCGTATTCTTGATATGAGCCGTACTGCAGTTAACATTACAGGTGATGCTGTTTGTACTATGGTTGTTGCACATCAAGAAGGAGCAATCGAAACACCTATAGATGGAGCAGTAGCAAACTAGAAAATACAAAAAGTAGCAAAAATTGCTACTTTTTTTTTATACATTTATGGTATAATATAGTATTAGCACGAAAGGGGGAGAATTATGGAACAGTTAGCACAAAGACTTCAAAACAATATAGAGCTGATAAATAAAATTGCAGAAACGGGCGAAAATGTGGATACATCAAGTATTGAAAGTATGCTTGCAATGTTTGAGCTGGAGCTTAAAAAAGTGGCAAACTCGGTAGGTATAAACACAGTTGATGCACTAAAAGTTGTACAAGACTATAAAAAAGATGTCAACATACAAAATAGCCAAGCTATATACACGCTTTTAAAAGATAATATGCAAGAAACAACAGCTAAGTTTAGACGATTGCCAGGCGGTAGTATGTACAAAAAACATTTAGAAACAGTTATAAAACAATATGTAAACTAATGGAGGAAATTTTTATGGAACAATTTAGAGCTTATTTACAAAAAACTAGGGGGGCAAGCTATCCTGTTCACGCACACCCGATACAACAAAAAGCTGCATACGAAAAAGACATGTATTTTAAGATGATGTGTCTTGTGCTTGAATACAATAGCGAGATGAATAAAGAGCAAACTATACTGTTGGAGCGACTTATTTTGGGGACGAATGCTCGCCACACTATTGGTGAATACATTAGACAGTCGTATGAAATTGACAACAAACTATATAAAACTTTTGTTGAGGAAGTGTTGATTGATGAAATAAAATATGCGTTTATCGCTGATGTTTTGGTATTTACACAAATTAGTAAACTTGGAGATGAAACTATACAGTTTATAACAGAATTAGTTGAATGTCTAAAAATTGATGAAACTCAACTTGTGTATTTGCTAAAGCTTGCTAAGGCGATACTTGAGCAAGATATGGAAATATACTTGGACGAAACAACTCGTTTTGCACCGATTGAATATACAGATGTGTTATGTTATTTGATACAAAAAGGCGAGGTTTTGGCGACGGTTGAAGATGATACAGTGGTGTTTGAAAGTGACAACTTAGTTAGTATGGATTTTTCTACATATATCAAAAATGGCAAATGTGAGTTTTCAAATAAAAAGCTAGTTAGATTTTTTGGGCTGTATATAAATCTTGGTGATATGCAACTTTCTTTTACTGATGTTGACCAAATTGAGTTTGTAAACTGTGTGTTTATCGGTGGTGAGCATAATGTTGTTATGGCGAAGTGCAAAAATATTAGCATCGTTGATTGTGTGTTTAAAGAATATAAAACGCACGTTGTGTACTGTCAAAATAGGACGGGGCAAGTGGTAATAAAAGATACGAAAATTAGAGATTTTGATTTTGATGGTAAAACTAGTCAAGAAGTTGGCGTTGCGATTTATGGCTACAACGTCGAGGGGCTTACGATAGACAATTGCCAATTTAACAACATTAGTGTGCGAAGCAATAAGGAATATGGCAATTCGATTATTTCAAATTGCAAGGCGAGCGTTACAAATAGCAAGTTTGAAAATTGCTGGCATTATCACAGTAATAACACTAGAGATGAGGGCACTTCGGGGAGTGTGCTGTTTTCTAAGCTAAGCGAAAATGTTAATAACACGGTGGTTGATTCGGCGAAGCTTGAGTATTAAAGGGACGATTTTTGGGGGTACAACATGGATTTACTGACACAATATATCGAACATAAAATGGAAGAACGGGGCATTTCAAAATACCAACTTGCTAGTGGTTTATCGTATTACAACGAAGTTGGCAAAATTGCAAATGGAGAAGTAACTCCAAAAAAAGCGATTATAGACACGGTGTTGCAACGACTACAAGTTGAAAAATTCGGGTTTATGGTATACTTATTTGCCGAAGAATATAACTTGCTGATGCTTAGACTAAATATCGCTAATTGTATAGAAGATGAATTGTTTGAAACAGCACAGGAGTTATTGGAGATTTATGAAAATACAGCAAACTTAAAAGATAAAGTTTATTTACAATTTTTTAAGTTTGCAAAACTAGCAGGAGCAACGTCAACTGCTGGACAATATAAAGAAGTGATACAGTTAACAGTGCCAAAGTTTGGCGAAGCTCCTCTGACGGAGTTGTTGCTTAGTTATTTTGAAATATATTTAATAGCGAAGTATGCCAAGGAGCTTAAAGCAGTTGATAAACATAGTGGGCTAACGTTATATTTTGAGTTGATAGAATATTTACGAAATAGTAGAAGTGACACTGTTGTAAAATCAATATTTTTGCCAAAGCTAATTTGTGAGATTGAGCAGGATTTGATTAGCCAACAAAAGTATGATTTTTTGCTTGAGCTGTGCAATGAGGTAATCGAATATCAAAGGCGAGAGTTTAACTTTTGTTATTTAGCCGAGATGTTAAGAATTAAGCTTGATTAAATGATTTACGCAAACTCGTGACTTTAGTCGTGAGTAAGTAAATCTAAAATTAGTCAGCGTACACAGAAATGTATACGTAGACAACGGCTAGACCGTTGCAATATCACTTGAATTGCTGGAAACCCCTAAAGCTAACTAAACTACAACATATAACCTTAAACGGTTACGGTGTGAATGTTGCGAAAGCAGAAAAAATTAGTTAGATGGTGCAAGGTTAAATCCTAAACACTGAAATAATGGGCAATCAGCAGGTAAGACCGAAAGGTAAACTTCAACGACTATTCCTCTTGAGGGAAGTACACTACAAGCGATAGGTAGTGGAAGTGGGTGACGCTTAACACGTAATGGTGAAGATGAAGATATAGTCTGTGCTTATGTGAAAGCATAAGAAGTTCATAAGAGAACTGGCGTAAAAGTAGCGTTTTACGTTGAACAACAACCTCCAAAATTATTAAAGACTTACGGTTTTTAGCATATGTTATATAAATAATTATAAAAAATCCTTTACTATTAGTATTAGTATGGATAATTATATTTAGTATTAGTATGGATAATTATATTACAAACTTACGCAAAGAAGGACTAAGGAGTTTAACGATATAACATATAATAAGAACCGTAGGGACTAGGGGGATAACTTGGTTATACTTAGTCGGTTGAGACTATCGACCAAGAACCCTGTCGCTTTAGTGATGGGAGGTTCAGAATGATTTATTGTCACCTGTAAGTATAAATAAATATTTTCAGATGTATTATAGCGATGAGGATATAAATAAATTAATGAATTACCCAATAGAAGTGGATGAACATTATGGTAGTAACGAAAAAAGCATTTTAGGTTTAGTATCAAATGATAGAAATCGCCTAAAAAGAGTTCAAACACCAGATAAGTTATTATTTACATGCCAATTTGAAACTGCTAGAAAGTTATTTGAAGTAATTGAGTCAAAAACAAAAACTATTTTAGTGCCATATAATTCCGAAGCAAAAGAAATGATTAATATTATCTTAAGCAATATTAATATTAAAGAAAAATATAATGCACTTACTAAACTCCAATCATATAGTGTTAATATATTTAATTCGTTATATCAAGAACTATTAATTAATAAGGGATTTATCCCACATGAACTAGATGGGATATATATATTAAGCGAGGAGTATTACCACTATATTAAAGGAGTAACAAGTACTCCTAAATTAAAGATTAATATATTTTAGGAATTAATCTTTAAGGCTACATCTTTTTATATATTACAAAACAAGAGGTGTAGTCTTATAATTATTACAAAAATGATATATTTTTATAAATTTTCTGTAATAATATTTGTGAAATAGGTTGATATTTGTTAAATATGTGTTATAATTATATACATAATAATTAATATCTTACAAATAATGACAAGGAGGAGTGTAATGAAAAACGAAATAGTGTTTAAAGTGACTGGACGATATGCATTATTTACTGATCCAGTTACTAAAATAGGGGGCGAAAAATCTACATTATCATTACCTACATATGAAGCTTTAAGCAAGAGGAGAGTCTTACCGTTGTTAATCCCTGTGGGCACTGGACAGAGAGACTGTCTGTGACAGTGGGGTAATTGCGTGTGTGAAGAGGGGAGTTTAGATATTTAGTTTTAATATCCATAAATTTCCGTTATATGAACGGATGGTGTAAAGTTAGTGCTTTCTGCAACAGACTACATTTACTTTCAACTGTGCTGTTGGCACTCTGGCTGTGAAGTGAAGATATTTTAAGAGCTGCTTACAATTGGCAGCACAATTTAACAAGCTAGACTCCTGACTGCATCACGCCAAATATGAGGTAACTTCTGCAGATAACAGCTGAGTTAAGAGAGGAGAGTCACGCTGAAGGTAATTGCTGTGAAAAGATAAAAACTTGCTTCAACAGACATGCACAACGCTTTTTTAAAATCTGCTCGATTTAGTCAGCACAGCCCTGAGCCCCCCTCAGTAATGCGTTTGCCTGTTTGAAGGAGAAATGCAGAGGAGGAAAATTAAACCTAAACTAAGAGTGTCTGACTGTAAAAATTTACATAACAAATAAAAAATCTGCCTGCATTTGGCATGTGGCAAGTTTTAATTTCAGACCAGCATGATTTCAAGACTTCAACAGATTTTTCTGGTCAAACACCAGTCATTACCA
>LNZQ01000101.1 GCA_002007315.1 Epulopiscium sp. Nele67-Bin004 | reverse complement strand
AAAAATTATCCATACGCCAGAGGAATAACATGTAGTTCTCATGGCCTCCCTGGTGCAGAAATACAGTTTTATTACTGTATATTATATCATAAAACACCCAACACCAGCTGGCCGGTGGAAAGAAAACTACTGCACAGTTCTGTGACCAGGCACACGTCCCTTATCGAACACTCTGCTCAGTGTTGGACCTGACATGGCAGTCACCTGATTTCCGTCTCTGGTATTGACACAGTCATTTCACGCAGCCTGGCCACCAGTGCCTATAACAAAGGTATGTTCATGGAACCAGCCAATGAAAGCCTCAGTTAAATCGGGGAGGAGAGAACCAATGCATTTCTATTCTGAATTAACAAGACTGGAAAAGCTGTAAAATCCCTGCTATGAGACCTGTTTATTGTCAATTACTGTGGCACAATGCAGCCACACTGTGAACTTACATACATGTGCTGCAGCCATGTGCCTCTCGGCGAGGATTGCATGCCATGTGCACATGCCCGCTGCACACAGAGTCCTCTCTTCTTCACTCCCCGGGTTCATTACTGCTGTCTGAACATACCACTGTTGCTTTCTACAAAGCTCTCAGCCACATGGTTCAGTGTTCAGTGTGCTGTGAAACGGTGCAGTGTCAAGAACAATGTCCAAGATGCCTCAGTTTTAATTAGCAGTTGGACAGGAGGGATACATGAATTGGAGGAATCATCCCAAAAAGGCAAATTTTAGTGGTTGCCGAACAACACAGAGTTGTGGTTGTTTAAAATTTAAAGTGAATTATAAGAAAAGGGCCTTGTCTAAAAAACTGAAACATGACAATTATGTTTCGTCGTTAGTAAGATATTAAAAGACAAGATCTTACCAAATTACAGCGTGTTTACTTCGCTGCTCTCTGCCAAGAGATACAGAAGTATCCGCTGACCAATCACCAGATTAAAGGCCAGTTTTTATCATCAGATTGCGAGGGTTCTTAACTTATCATTCATACTCAAATGTAAAAAATAATTTTATTTTCATAAACATATTAATTATTTATATATTTACATAACTGTTTAAGTAGTAGTAGAAGAAAATGAAAACTACATTTAATTCTACAACCTTGTGGTATGTAATGATTAAACTTTCTTGAATCTTGAACCTTACAATAGGACTCATAAACTCAAATGTGAACTTATATTTTGATGTTTTTATTCTGTTGGGGTGAAGACAAACTGCACCTTTATGCAAATATTTTCTATACCAGATCTGTATGTAGTGACAGCCCAGTATCATGGCAGTTGAATAGTGGCGAGATTTAATATAAGATTTTTGTACATGGGCACAAACTGTCAATATTTTTTATGCCACTTTCACATAGAAAATCTGTGTCCATGGACACAAATCCTAAATTTCTTGACCATTTTACGAAGTGACAAGATGTTTTTATAACCTTCACTAATGTGTTTTTTTCCGCAAAAAAACCTCCTCCATTTTATACCTAAAATCGACTATGTGTCGTCATGCTAAGTGTCAAGAGAAAATAAATAAAATTTGAGTCCCTGTATATGAATCCCATAGATATTTCATGGTTATTTTTTACACTGCCATTATACTACGTTGACAGTGAATACTGCAGTAGGGCCAAGACTGACTGTCTTAAGTTGTTGACCAACCTCAGAGGAGATGTCTGTTTTGTTTCTGTGGTGGGTCACATCTCTTAATGAGCATTTCCTTCCTACAAGCCAATTTCAGGAATGCAGTGAAAACCACATGCTAAGAGATGGCACAGCTCCTGCAGCAAAACAATACTTCTTAACAGCTTGTGGCACTCTTGAAATTGCGTATTCTGAAATATCAATCCCATAAGCCTCTACCTTTTCATTTCGTAATGCTTCTACCAAAAATCCCATTGCACAACCAGCATCTAATACAACTTTTGGATTATATTTCTCAACTATTTTTTTAGCAACAGTTTTCATAAACTTTTTTATATCATCAGACTTTTCATATTCTACTTTGCCATCACCCGTTAAGTATTCTTTATAATAATCTTCATTATAAACTAATTTCATTTTTTAACCTCCCATTTATGAGGAATAATATATCTTCCTTCACCTGTATATTCCGAATAAACTGTTATTTCTTTTATTCTTGTAAGATACTGAATAGGTACAGTTGCTGTTTCTTCAAAAATTGCAACATTAAAACTATACTTTCCTCCAATTGCTCTAATTCCTTCATAATACTCCAAACTAATATTATTTTCTCCTAAATTCCAAGGCAGACTTATATGGTCTAATAATGTATTTAAACCACATACATAATCATCATCAGCCCCTAATACAGCTATCCCTATAACAGGATTTTTTAAATTTGTATCATAAACAGCATACTTTACATCAATAGTTATTGGTTCTGTTAACTCAAAAACATCATTCTCATTTCCAAACTGGTCATTAACCTTAAAGCTAAGTATTTCAGCAATAATACCTTCCTTATTTAAATCTATAACAGGTGCTACCTCTTGCTCATCTTTTACTTCTTCAGTTTCTTTATTTTTTACTTTTAGAAAATCTGTATAAGCATCACAAACAGAATTCACTTCACCTTGTTTAATAAGCTTTCCTTTATCTAGCCAAATTGCCCTCTTACAAAATCTTCGTATAGAATTGATATCATGGGATACAAATAATACGGTTGTACCCCCTTCCATCATTTTTTTCATACGCTCTAAGCATTTAATTTGAAACTGCATATCTCCTACTGATAATGCCTCATCAACAATTAAAATTTCTGGTTCAACATTTATAGCTACTGCAAAAGCAAGCCTTGCAAACATACCACTAGAATAGGTTTTTATTGGTCTATTTATAAAATCTCCTATATCAGCAAAAGTTAAAATTGGCTCTACCTTCTTATCAATTTCTTCTTTAGAATATCCCATCATAGTTCCATTTAAATAAATATTTTCCATTCCAGTATATTCAGGATTAAACCCAGCCCCTAATTCTAATAATGCCGAAATCTTTCCATTAACCTCCACCACTCCCGAGGTTGGATTTAATACTCCAGTTATAATTTTTAAGACTGTGGATTTACCCGAACCGTTTGTACCCAAAATCCCAATATTATCTCCTTTATTTACATGAAAAGAAATATTATCTAATGCATAATGCTCCTTTGCATATTTAGCCTGATTAGAACTAAAAGCCTCTTTCATTCTATCTATAGGTTTATCATACATTTTATACATTTTGCTAACATCTTGAACTTTTATAGCTACACCCAATTAAGCACCCTCCCATCTTATAATACATCTGCAAAGTGAACCTTTAACTTCTTAAATACAACTGTTCCTATAACAAATAGTAACGCTGTAACTCCCCAAAAATACATAGTTTGCAATACTCTTTCATAAAACCAAATCTTATCAATAAACGTATCTCTAAAGCCTTGAGTTATATAATACATAGGATTTAGAGCCAAAATCCAACGAAAATTTTCTGGAACCATAGTATAACTCCACATAATCGGAGTCATCCACATTCCTACCTGCATAAATATACTTATAAACTGACTTAAATCTTTAAAAAATATTACTACTGCACTAGTTGTATATGAGATAGCTAACACTAAAGCTGATGTACACAGTACATAATATAAAACTTGAAAACTATATAAATCTGGATAAATGCCATAAACTACAGTTATTCCAAACAAAACAAGGATAAATACTAGATGCACAAACAAGGCTGAAATAATTTTAACTATAGGTAATATACTAATTTTAAAGACTACCTTTTTAACCAAATAGCTATATTCCATCATGCAGTTTGTAGCATTAGTAAGTCCTTCTTGGAAAAAAAACCACGGCACTAACCCTGTTGCCAACCACACTACAAATGGAACATTTGCTACTGGCGCACTAGCTCTTAATCCAAATTCAAATACAAACCAGTATACTAAAATTGTTACTATTGGGTGAATAAACGCCCATATTATTCCCAAATAAGAACCTGTATATTTAGTTTTGAAATCATTTTTTGACAAATTCCAAATTAGCTCTCTGCTACTAAATATTTCTCGTCCCAAATCCATAATTGGTCGGCGTTTAACAGCAAGTACTATAATAGCTAAGTTTATTGCAAATAAAGTACACACTTTTAGCATTTGGTTAATTGCAAAATCCACTTCTTGTATCCAACTTTGGGTATCAATCTGAATTATGAAATATGGATCATCACCAATACTTTCAATTTGAAAGCCGTCTTCTAGTAAACTTTCTTGATTTATTAGTTGATTAAATTCTGTAATATTTGAAATTAAAGATGCTGATTTCCTACCTCTATAATTTAAAGCAAGCTCCGAAACATTAATTTTTCCAAGCTGAGTCCCTAAATCTATCCTAATATATTGCAAATTTTGAGGAATTATAAAATTCATCTCTTTTACAATATTTGGTTCTAAATAATCTTGCCGACTGGAGCTTTCTTCAGACCAATCCATTGTTTCACCATAAAAAATTTGATAACTATCTGGCAAAGTTGATTGCAAGTTAAAACTTATAGATAAAGGGCTATTTTCTCCAAAATCAAGAAATACCCAGCCCCCTACATTAATTATAATTACCAAAATTAAAAATACTGCTATTTTAAGAGGTCTTTTTCCTCCCATAACTACATCACATCACTTTTATTATACATTTCTTCGTAATATTTCATGTAATCGCCTGATACAATTTGTTCAATCCATTGTTTGTTATTTAGATACCAGTCAATAGTTTCTTTAATTCCTTGCTCAAAAGTATAACTTGGACTCCAGCCTAATTCTCTTGTAATTTTGCTATTATCAATTGCATAACGACGGTCATGCCCTGGTCTATCTTGAACATATTTAATTAAGTCTTCAGATTTATCAAGGTCTTTGATAATTAGTTTAACAATTTCAATGTTAGCTTTTTCGTTGTTTCCACCAATATTATACACTTCTCCATCTTTTCCTTTGTGAAGCACGGTATCAATTCCTGTACAATGGTCTTTGACATGAAGCCAATCTCTAATTTGCATTCCATCTCCGTATACTGGTAATTGATTATCATTTAAGCAATTGTTAATCATTAATGGAATTAATTTTTCTGGAAATTGGTATGGCCCATAATTGTTTGAGCAACGTGTAATATTAATCGGCATTCCAAAAGTTTCATTATATGCTCTTACAAACAGGTCAGCGCTTGTTTTTGATGCTGAATATGGACTATTTGGAGCAAGAGGCGTTTCTTCTGTAAACATTCCTGTTTTTCCAAGCGTTCCGTACACTTCATCTGTTGAAACTTGAAGAAATTTTGTTCCTTCTTTAAATTTATTACAATATTTATCATCAGGATTTACTTTCCAATATTTTTTTGCAACATCAAGCAAAACTTGAGTTCCAAAAACGTTTGTAGATAAGAAAATTTCTGGATCTTCTATACTTCTATCAACATGTGACTCGGCAGCAAAGTTAATTACAGTATCAATATTATGTTCTGTGAAAAGTTTGTCAATTAATTTACTATCTCTAATATCACCTTTTACAAACACATAATTTGGATTATCTTTAATATCTGATAAATTCTCCAAATTTCCTGCATAAGTTAGCAAATCTAGGTTAATAATTTTATAGTTATGAGCATCTAACATATGTTTAACGAAATTGCTCCCGATAAACCCTGCTCCTCCTGTTACTAAAATATTTTTCATATTAAAAATCCTCTTTTCTTATATTTCTTAGTGCTTAGTTAGGTTTAAAATATATTGTCCATACTCTGTTTTTAGCATTGGCTCAGCTAATTTTTCAACTTGCTCCTTAGTTATCCACTTATTATTATAGGCAATTTCTTCTATACAAGCTACGTATAATCCTTGTCGCTTTTGTACAGCTTGCACAAAACTTCCTGCTTCTGTTAACCCTTCACAAGTCCCAGTATCAAGCCATGCCATACCCCTTCCAAAAAGTTCAACTTTAAGCTTTCCTTTTGCGAGATAAGCATTATTTACCGAAGTAATCTCAAGCTCTCCACGTGCTGAAGGCTCAACATTTTTTGCAACTTCAACAACATTATTATCATAAAAATACAACCCTGGAACTGCATAACTTGACTTTGGAATTTCTGGCTTTTCTTCTATAGAAATAACGTTGCCAGCATCATCAAATTCCACAACTCCATAAGCAGTTGGGTCACTTACTTGATATCCAAAAATCACAGCCCCCTCATTAAGTTGAGCAGCATTTTTTAATGCACCAGAAAACCCATGTCCATAAAAAATATTATCCCCTAAAACTAGAGCAACTTTTTGAGTCCCAATAAATTCTTCACCTATAGTAAAAGCTTGTGCTAATCCTTTAGGTCCATCCTTGCCTCAGGACCTCACACGAACACCTTTAACACAGCAATGATGAGTGAATCCTCAAGTAGTTTGGACTTTAACTCATCTCTGCTCCGTCATTTGAACACTGGCCTTCAGCTGATATTTATGCCAGCCAAACACAACAGAACTTCATTTTACTAATCAATCTCCATCTGTCTGTCTAAACTATTCATTTGTTTACACAGCCTCTGTTGAGTTTTTTGGCCAATTATTAACTAATTCTTGTCTACACGTAACACCCTGCCAATCCATTTTGGGCCTCATCCATTGAATTCAACTGGTTTGCTGGGCGAGATCATAATGCAGACAGATGGATCTTGGGATTTTATTATCAGGTTTTGATCACATTTCCAAATTAAATCAATGGCAAAGAGGTATCAATTTTACATATTGTGTTAGCGTTTTTTGCACAGATAAGAGGATCTACGGTTGAGCCGTCGAAACCTCAGGTCGAGACTAATGAAGCCAGTCTACACAACTAATGGGTTGTTAAGAAGCCAATGATCCAGCACTGCTCTTAGCCAATAGCACTTCCTATAACCTTTACTAGTGCCAAAGCAAAATGATAGATGATCACAGGAGTAATGTTGCAAACAACTAAAACAAGTGAGCTGTAAAGCCATATGATGAATGTTAACAGCCAATGGAGAAGGGGAACGCTGTGTGACGATTAAAGTCTGGTGCCAACATCAGGCAGTTGTCAGTGGATAGTGTCCTTGGGAGAATTAGATTAGATATTCATTAAGTAACAGGTACAGTTGTACGGAAGTGGAGAGATGCCATCTTTACTATCTTTTTCATACTCGGGACCTCAGGATTACTGATTAATCATTTGGTTTATCGTCTCCCTGTGATTACGTGATAAATTAATTCATTATGAGAAAACAAGGCTCATTTTCCCGTGAAAACATGAATTATTAATGATTAATATTTATAATGTGACACCTTATAATTTATCTGGTGAGCCTTTATCACAAAATCGAAAGCCAGTGTCTCTGGTTCTTGATTACACAGATTTGGCTATTCACGATCACTGCCACTGTCTGGGAGAATTCATAACTGAACAGTAACTAAAGGGAAAAATGTTTAGTTTTATCTCCTGCAGTTAAAGACAACTATAATGTAAGGATCATAAGGAAAACACCATGTTTATGATAAATAAAGATGCTGACAAACCTCCATCTCTGCGTTAGTCAGCAGATCCTCAAATAAAGCCTCTATTTATATAATCGCAGAGATAAAGACATTATTGAGGCCATGCGGTTTTCCATGGGACTTTGTCACTGCATGAGCCCAACAGCATCTCCACGTAGACACCTTTCAGCGCCCCTCCATGTCTCTAATAAAAACATAAACTCTATTAGTAAAGAGGAAACTGTTATAACAAAAGGATTAATTTGTGATCTTGAAATAACAGAATGAAAAAGATAGTAGCAACCACGGCTGCTCTCAGCTCCCGTACAGTTGCGACCAGTGTGTGATATAATTTGAACAAATTTCACA
>LNZQ01000100.1 GCA_002007315.1 Epulopiscium sp. Nele67-Bin004 | reverse complement strand
ATTTCAGCAGTTTCGCCACCAATAAGACTGCAACCGCTTTGTTTACAACCATCACTAATACCTTCAACAATTTGTCCGATACGCTCTGGATCTATATGTGCTGTTGCGATATAATCTAAGAAAAATAACGGTTTTGCACCACAACATAAAATATCATTTACACACATTGCAACCAAATCTACACCGATAGTATCATGCTTGTCCATATCAAACGCTAATTTAAGCTTTGTCCCAACACCGTCAGTTCCTGAAATAAGCACAGGTTCTTCCATATCTTTAAACGCCCCTAAACTAAACGCTCCACCAAAACTTCCAATGTCCGTTAAAACGTGTTTAGTAAACGTACTTTGCACATGTGCTTTTATAGTGTTGACTGCTTCATATCCACGCTCAACATCTACACCTGCATCTTTATAAGTTATCATACAACCAGCTCCTCATCTTCGATTTTAACTTCAATTGGATAGTTTCCTGTAAAACATGCACGACAAAAATCATTTGTTTGGTTACACGCTTGTTTAAGTCCATCAAGTGATAAATAAGTTAAACTATCTGCACCAATATAGTCTCTAATTTCTTCAACTGTTTTTTGTGCCCCAATTAAATTTTGGCGATATGGTGTATCAATTCCATAGTAGCAACTATATTTTACTGGTGGCGATGTTACGCACAAATGAACTTCGGCTGCACCTGCTTTTCTAACTTGCTCTACTATTCTTTTTGATGTAGTTCCACGAACAATCGAATCATCTATCATAATAACTTTTTTGCCTACTAAATTTTGTCTAAGCGGACTTAATTTAAGTTTTACTGCTGTTTCACGAAGTTCTTGTGTTGGTTGAATAAAAGTACGCCCAACGTATCTATTTTTAACTAAACCTTCCATATAAGGAATACCTGATTGATTTGCAAATCCTATCGCCGATGGAATTCCAGAGTCTGGCACTGGCATAACCATATCCGCCTCAAATCCAAGTTTTGCCCATTCTTGCGCTAAAATTTCACCTGATTTTCTTCTAAATTCGTATACACTATATGAGTCAATTGTGCTATCTGGACGTGCAAGATAAATAAGCTCAAACACACAAAGTTTCTTTTGACTGCGATGCGTTGGTGCAATGCTAGTTAAACCGTCTTTGTCTATAATAACGATTTCTCCAGGTGCAACATCACGAATAAATTCTGCATCTATAACGTCAAGAGCACAACTTTCAGATGCAAGAATGTAAGTACCATCTTCACGTTTTCCGATACAAAGTGGTCTAAGTCCGTTTGGATCACGAACTCCAATAAGTTGGTCTTGAGTTGTAATAATTAGGGCATACCCCCCTTTTATTAAACTAATTGTATGTTTAAGTGCCGATTCTATACCACGCTTATATTTTTTTGCAAAAAGCTTTAATATCGCCTCTGAATCTATCGTTGTGTGAAAAATAGAACCATCTTCTTCAAGCATTTCACGTAAGCTATCGCTATTAGTTAAGTTTCCGTTGTGTGCAAGTGCAATAGACCCATATTTATATTTTGCTACTAGTGGCTGACAGTTTTCAAGTTCTTTACCGCCTGCTGTTGAATATCTAACGTGCCCAATAGCGACATTTCCGCTTAAATCATCTAAATTATTCGCATCAAATATTTCTGAAACAAGCCCCATGCCTTTTTTGCTTTCAATTTCTATGAGATTGTTTGAAGTAATACCTGCACTTTCTTGACCTCTATGCTGAAGAGCATAAAGGCCATAATAGGCAAGTTTTGATGCAAGGTCATTAGTTGTGCCATAAACTCCGATTATGCCACACATAATTAAGCCTCGATACGTTTTAACATTTCTTGGTATGCATCTTCAACACTACCTAAGTCTTGTCTAAAACGGTCTTTGTCTAATTTTTCGCCAGTCTTTTTGTCCCAGAAACGGCAAGTGTCAGGTGAAATTTCGTCTGCTAATATAATTTCGCCATTAACTCTACCAAATTCAATTTTAAAGTCAATTAAATCTACCCCAACTGTTTCAAAGTAAGATAATAAAATTTTATTGATTTTAGTAGCCATATGTGCCATAATTTCAATCTCTTGAGCCGTTGCAAGCTCTAGTGCTAAAATGTGTGATGTGTTGATCATTGGGTCACCTAAATCATCATCTTTTAAGCAAAATTCAAGAGTTGGAGGATTTAACACTTTTCCATCTTCTGCTCCAAAACGTTTTACGAACGAACCAGTTGCAACGTTACGCATAATAACTTCTAGTGGCACGATTTCCACTGCATGAACTAATGTTTCACGACTGTTTAGCTCCTCGATGTAGTGAGTTTTGATGCCTTCTTTTTCAAGAAGTTGACACATCATATTGCTCATTTTGTTGTTAACTTCACCTTTTCCAAGGATTGTACCCTTTTTTTCACCATTAAACGCTGTGGCATCATCTTTATAAGAAACGATGTATTGCCCCTCTTTTTCTGTTAAATAAACTTTTTTCGCTTTTCCCTCGTACAATAATGCTAATTTATCCATTAAAATTGCCCCCTAACTAAATTGTCTTTTGCCATAACTTTGGCTGCCATATCTTGTTTGTATTTTACAAGTTTTGCACTGATATCTGCGTCACTTGTTCCGATTATTTGTAATGCTAATAAACCTGCGTTTAAGCCTGCGTCTATACCTACTGTTGCAACTGGTATTCCTGGTGGCATTTGCACCATAGCAAGAAGTGCATCTAACCCATCAAGTTGTTTTGCCGAAACTGGTAGAGTTACAACTGGAAGTGTTGTGTATGCTGCAAGAACTCCACCTAAATGTGCTGCTTTTCCTGCTGCTGCAACGATTACTTTTATTCCACGCTCTGCTGCTGATTTTGCAAATCCTTCTGCAACGTCTGGTGTTCTATGTGCTGAAATTACTCTAACTTCAACGTCCACCCCAAAAGATTTTACTACTTCAACTGCTGGTCTAACTACCTCTAAGTCAGAATCTGACCCCATTACGAATGCTACCATGATTATTGCCTCCTATTTTGAAAAGTATTCACCACCAGCTAAAAATATTTGCTGGTCTACGTCACTAATTTGTACATTTTTATATAAGTTGTCGCCATATCTTTCGCTATGACCCATCTTGCCTAATATACGCCCATCTTTTGAAATGATACCTTCGATATTTAGTGTGCTACCGTTGACGTTTTCAATATTTCCTTCTATGTCAACGTATTGGCTAAATATTTGTCCATTGTCAATTAGCGTATTAACAACATCGTCAGGTGCAACAAAGCGTCCTTCCCCATGCGATATCGGAACTTGATAACATTGCCCAACTTTAGCATATTTTAGCCAAGGTGATGCATTGCTTACCACTTTTGTGTTCACGATAGACGATATGTGTTTACCTAAAGTGTTAAAAGTTAATGTTGCCGAGTTTTCTGTTCTTGTACTAATTTCTCCCTCTGGAAGTAATCCTAATTTAACAAGTACTTGGAAACCGTTACATATACCTATAATTAATCCTTCTTTTAAATGTTCTTGAACTGCTTTTTGTAAACGTTCATTTCTAAATATTGTAGCTATAAACTTAGCACTTCCATCTGGTTCGTCACCTGCTGAAAATCCGCCTGCAAATGCAAGTATATCAGCTTGTTTTATAGCCTGCTCAAGCATCATCATAGAATGATGTATTTGTTGCGAAGTTTTATTTAAAAATACTACTTGTTTAACTTCAGCACCTGCATCTCTAAATGCTTTCTCAGTATCATATTCACAGTTTGTTCCTGGGAAAACTGGTATTACAACAAGTGGTTTTGATTTTTCTTTTCCTTTATAAGTTGTATCCACTTCGGTTTGTGGTACGTCTTTTACAGGTGTAGTTTCAACTTTGTGAGGAAATACATTTATAAGTGTAGTTTCAAGTTGTGCAGTTGCATTTTCAAGTGATACGATTTCAGAGTTTACTTGAACGTTGTTTGAGTTTGTTGTTTCACCTATACAAACAAAATCTTCAATACCATCCATGCTTTCAACTTCAATAATAATATCGCCGTAATATTTTTGTTTAATGTTCATTCCCATTTCAGTTAAAACAGTTGCTCCGATTTTGTTACCCATAGCCATTTGAACTAACGCATAAAGTATACCGCCATACCCTACTGTATAACTAGAAAGCACTTTGCCTTCTTTTATATATTTACTCAAGTTGCGATATGTTTTTTGGATATAATCAAAATCAATTTTGTTGTCGTCCGTAACTTTTAAGTGTAACAACGCAATTTTTGAACCTACTTTTTTGAAGCTACCTGAAACAGCGTTTTTCGCCTCACCCACACTAAGCGCAAATGATATAAACGTTGGTGGCACGCTAATGTCATTAAACGTCCCCGACATACTGTCTTTTCCGCCGATAGCACCAATTCCAAGTCCAACTTGTGCTTGAAGTGCTCCTAAAAGTGCAGCCGTTGGTTTACCCCATTTTTCTTTTGTTGTAAGTCTTTCAAAATATTCTTGGAACGATAAATAAATTTTATCATACTCACCGCCAAGTGCAACTTGTTTTGCAACTGAGTCAATAACCGCAAGCATTGCTCCTCCATGAGGTGTTTTTTCTGTTAGATGTGGATCAAACCCGTGCGTCATAAATGTTGCACTATCTGTATGCCCTTCAGTTGGAATTTTTGCAACCATACCAATTTCTTTCGTTGTTTGGTATTTTCCGCCATATGGCATAATAACAGTTCCAGCCCCTATCGTACTATCAAATTGGTTGATAAGCCCTTTTTGACTTGCTCCATTTAGACTCGTAAACACGCTGTCATCTAAAGTGTACTCAGCTTCGTTGTTCACGATATCAACATCAACTGATTGCAACACTCCTGCACTATCAAGAAACTTGCGTGAAATGTTTACAATTTCTTTGTCACGCCATTTCATAATCAAACGTTTTTCTTCTGTTACAGTTGCAACAACTGTTGCCGTAACGTTTTCAGCATCACATAACGCCCAAACCGCCTCAACATCATCTGCCGAAATAGCTATCGCCATTCTTTCTTGAGACTCTGAAATTGCAAGCTCTGTACCATCTAGCCCAGAGTATTTTGTAACAACTTTGTCAAGGTCAATAATTAGCCCATCAGCAATTTCACCAATAGCAACGGCAACACCACCTGCTCCAAAGTCGTTACAACGTTTAACTTTGTTTGTGAAATTAGGATTTCTAAAAATTCTTTGAAGTTTACGTTCTTCAACTGGATTACCTTTTTGAACTTCGCTTCCACACGTTCTAATCGACTCGCTAGTATGCTCTTTTGATGAACCTGTCGCTCCACCACAACCATCACGCCCTGTCGCTCCACCAATTAACATAATTACATCACCAGCTTGTGGCACTTCACGACGAACGCTAGATTTTTTTACCGCTCCAACAACTGCACCGACTTCCAGACGTTTTGCTTTGTAACCTTCGTGATAATATTCACGAACCTCACCTGTTGCAAGTCCAATTTGATTTCCATACGAGCTGTAGCCATTTGCAGCAACTGTTGTGATTTGACGCTGTGGAAGTTTGTTTTCCATTGTGTCGGCTATTTTTTCGTTTGGATTTGCAGCTCCTGTAACTCGCATCGCTTGGTATACATATGCTCTACCTGATAACGGGTCACGTATTGCACCACCTAAACAAGTTGCAGCTCCACCAAAAGGTTCTATTTCAGTCGGGTGGTTGTGTGTTTCGTTTTTAAATAATACTAAATATTCTTCATCTTTTCCATCAACTTTAATTGTGTCTTCAATTGTACAAGCGTTGATTTCGTCTGTTTCAACAACGTGACTTAATCTTCCTTGTTTTTTAAGATATTTCGCACCAATAGTTGCCATATCCATCAAACTAACTTTTTTTGTAACACCAAGTTCTTCACGAAGTTTAAAATACATTTCTAATGAGTCTTTTACCGGCCCGTCTGGTGCATTAATTTCGCTAAGTTCTGTCATAAACGTTGTATGTCTACAGTGGTCAGACCAGTATGTGTCCACAACTTTTAACTCAGTAATAGTTGGGTTACGATTTTCATCTTTAAAATAATCTCTAAAATATTTTAAATCTTCAATATGCATTGCAAGACCGATATCTTGTTTGAATTTTGCAATTTCCTCGTCGTTATAATCAATAAATCCATCTAAAATTTGTACATCGTTTGGTATTGGTTGTTCCTCTAACATTTGTACGGTATGTAGAGATACCTGCTCTTTTTCGATAGGATTTATAAGATGTTTAACTATCGTTTCATCATTACTTCCAAAAATACAATAAATAGTTGCAGTTTTTACTATTGGGTTTTGTGCTCCTAGAGCCTCAAGACATTGTACGCAAGAGTCAGCTCTTTGGTCATATTGACCGCTTAAATAACTTGATCCAAATATAAAAGCGTCCATTTCTGGTAGCTCATTGTAAATATTATCACTTTGTGGTTCAGAAAATATAGTATGTTTTGCAACTTCATAAATTTCATCTGAAATACCATCAACGTCATATCTATTAAATACTCTAACATTCGTTATACTGTCGATATTTAGAAACGTTTTAAGTTCTTTTTTTATCTTATTTGCCTCAATATCAAAATTTGGTTTTTTCTCTACATATAGCCTTTGCATTTTGTCACCTCTTATAATAATATACATAAAGATTACCATTTGATGATTATATTGTCAATAGTTGTAAAACCTTTTGTATAAAAAAAGAACCCTATTGGGTTCAAAAAAATCAAGGGGTTTTTAGCTTTTCCCGCATTTTTCTTAAAATACGTTTTTCTATTCTGGAAACTTGAACTTGAGATATTTGAAGAATAGTAGCAATTTCAGTTTGCGTTCTATCTTCAAAATATCTATATTTTATAACAATTTTTTCCAGTTCATTTAATTCATCTATAATTT
>LNZQ01000099.1 GCA_002007315.1 Epulopiscium sp. Nele67-Bin004 | reverse complement strand
AGCATTTGCACCAAACACCACCATACATAAAGATTGCAAAAAGAAACTTACCCCTATCGCCGTAATAAGTGCCCACATTCTGGGGGATTTTCTAAGCGGTTTATACGCAATTTTTTCTATTGTTAGCCCAAAAACACTACATACAATAACAGCTACAATAATCGCTGACACTATGTCTAACCCGAAGTTTGCCATCATAACATACGCTGTATATGCACCAACCATCATTATTTCACCATGGGCAAAATTTATCAGTTTAACAATCCCATAAACCATCGTATAACCTAGAGCAATCAACGCATATATACTACCAATATGAAGACCGTTCAAAATCTGTTGCAAAAATAATGTGCCATAATCCATATTTATACTTCCTCTCTAGTATTAGTTTGAATATGGGTTGATTTTTTGATAAAATGTATTTTCTCCACCAATAATTTTAATTATAGCAGCAGATTTTTGAGGATTACGGTTTTCATCAAACGTAATATTTCCAGTAACACATTCTAAGTCAATATTTTGTAAAGTTTGTGTAACAACTGCTGGGTCTGTTGTGTCTGCTTCTTTCATAGCTTCGATAATTAATCTTGCCGCATCATAACCAAGAGCAGCAAATGCATTTGGAGTTTCGCCGTATTCGTCCTCAAAGTTTGCTATAAAATCTTGCACAATTGGTGTATCATCGTCAACTGTGTAGTGATTAATAAAGTAACTCCCCTCAACTGACTCTGGACTATTTACAGTCATATTTGTAACTCCGTCCCAACCATCTCCCCCAAGAAGTGTTGCATCTATTCCAAGTTGTCTTGCTTGTGGTGCAATATTTGCAATCGTTTCGTAATAATCTGGAATAACTACTATGTCAGGAGTAGCATTACTTACTGGTGCTAAAATAGATTTAAAATCAACATCTGATGAACTATAGTTAACTTCAACTAAAATTTCTCCTCCTGCAGAAACAAAATTTTCTATAAACGCCTCAGCAACTCCAACAGAATAGTCGCTTTCAGAATTTATCATAACAGCTGCTGTTTTTGCTCCAAGTTCTTCAACTGCAAAACTTGCTAAAATCTCACCTTGTGCAGGGTCTATATAACAAGCTCTAAATATGTTGTCTGCAATAGAAGTGATTTCCATTTTTGTAGCTGATGGACTCACCATAGGTATTCCACTATCTTTTGCCAAATTAGCAATTGTTTCAGTTGTTCCGCTTATGTCTGAACCAATAAATGCAACAATTCCCTGACTATCAAGCTTTTTAAATGCATTTGCTGCATCAACTTGACTACCTTTATTGTCTTCTAATATGTAACTAATTTCCATTCCAAGCACTCCGCCTGCTTCGTTATATTCTTTTATCGCTAAAAGTGCACCTTTGTTTGCTGACAATCCATATTGTGCATAAGAGCCTGTTACGTCAAAACTTGCTCCAATTTTTATTGTATCTGAATCACTAGATACGTTACTACTTGTTGTAGTTGTAGTGTCTCCACACCCTGCTAACATTATTGAACTTACTCCTAACATTGCCAAAGTTTTAAACATTTTATTTTTCATAATTTACCTCCCAATATTTTCCAATAATATATTTGCAATTATACACTGTTTAACTTGCAATTTCAACACTTTTTTTAAACCTATAAGAATAGTTGACTGTATAAATAGACATAATGTAAAATAGTTTTAAGATAAATTAAATTTATTTATAAAATATAGGAGAAAAATAATGATAGAAAAAATAGAACATATAAAATTATCACTAAATGTAAAAGCTTATAAAACAGTATTTTTAGATATTGAAACTAGTGGGTTATCCAAACAGCAGGATTTTATAGTAATAATAGGGCTACTAAGCGATGAAACTTACACTTCGTTAATTTTAGAAAAAAATAAAGACGAGAAAGAAATGCTAGCAAGACTGTTAAAATTATTAGAGTCCTCCGACACAATTTGTACGTATTCTAATTTTGACCTTACTTTTATTAATAATAAATTGGAGCAACATGGCTTTGATAAATTAGTTTATCAACATTTAGATTTAAAAAAATTACGTATTATTAAAAAATTATATAAAAAATCTAATAGAAGTGAGCTAGAACTATTAGTCAATTTTGAGCGTGAAATGACTATAACAGGACAACCTCTTGCAAAAATCATTAAAAATTACATTAAAACTAATTCTTCTGACATGCTTGAAGTTATACTCTCGCACAATAAAGAAGATTTATTTTCTTGTTTTCACTTATATAAACTATATTTACTTAGAAGTATCATTCCAATAAGTTATTGCAAAATTGAGAATAATATTATAGTTAGTTATGAGCCTATAGATATCAATGACTTTCAAATAAATAACGTTAAATTTATATTTAAAGATATTTTAGAAGTAACTATTCCTATTGTATATTTAACTAAAAAAAGATTTTTGACACCTTATACTGATTATTTTTATATTCAATCGCAAAATCAAATTGTTCACAAATCTATAGCTAAACTACTCCCACCTAGCGCTAGACAAAAACTAAAAAAAGAAACCTGCTTCATTGAGGAAACAGATTTCTTTTTAGATATTGGAAACCAACCTAAATTTTGTGATGAATTAACTTTAAGTGATTTCCATAATTTAATTTTAGAACTTATATTATAGTGTAGGCTTACTATAAAAAAACATTTTTTGACTTTTTAGACCATATTGAGATGGGGTAATTATTTGTTCTGTGCTACCAACAAATAATATCCCTGTTTCACTTAACGATTTAGCAAATTTTCCATATATCCCATGTTTTGCGTCTTCGGTAAAATAAATAAGTACGTTTCTACAAACTATTAAGTCCATACCCGAAAGATATGGGTCTTTTAATAAATTATGTTGTCTAAATTCAATGTTTTTCTTAATCTCACTTTTTATAACATATACATCTTTTTCTTTAGTAAAGTGCCGATTTTTGTATTCAGATGGTAAATGTAAAAGTTGCTTTTCTGGATATTCACCTTTTTTTGCCTTAGCAAGTATTTCTTTATCTAGGTCAGTAGCAATAATTTTAAATTTTCCTGACGGAATTAACTTATTTAAAATTATTGATAGTGTATAAGGTTCATCACCTGTTGAACAAGCTGCACTCCATACATTGAAAGTTTTATTTGGCTGTATAATTTTTGGCAAAATATCACTTTCTAATGTGCTCCATTGTTTTGGATCTCTAAAAAACTCCGAAACATTTATTGTAACATAGCTCATAAATGTTTCCATTGTAGCTGGATTTTCTTTGACTAACCTTAAAAAATCATCATAAGTTTTTACAGCATATTTTTTTATGTGTGAATCAATACGTCTTTTCATCTGACTTTCTTTATATAAACTTAAATCTAATCCCGACATTCTATGAAATTCAATGACAAATCTTCCATAATCCATAATATCTTACCCCTTCATATTGATTTGATTTATTACATCTTCTATTATATGCTTTGGCGTTGATGCCCCAGCAGTTATACCTACTTTTTTAATCAAATCGAAATTAATTTTTGGTAGAGAATTTGTATTTTCTATACAAATAGCATTATTACATACTTGTGCACATACTTCATATAACTTTTGCGTATTTGAACTATATCTACTACCTATAACTATCATTATATCTACAACTTTTGCTATTTGTCTTGCTTCAGTTTGCCTGTTAGTAGTTGCATCACAAATAGTAGGAACATATTTAAAATTATAGTTATGCTCAGTTAAATACTCTATTACATTATCCACAACTTCTTGTTTATAAGTGGTTTGGGCAACTACAAAGTAAGCCTTGTCTTTATCTAAACATAACTCATTAGCATCTTTTATAATTAAGCATTGGTCATTTCCCCAACCATTTATTCCAATAATTTCAGGATGAGATGCGTCACCTACAATTATTATTGTATATCCTTTTTTGAAATTTCTTTCTACTAACATATGAATTTTTTTTACATACGGGCAAGTCGCATCTATTATATTAATATTTTGCTCAGTAGCTTTATTATAAATTTGTGGTGTTACACCATGTGAGCGAATTATTAAACTTTCTACACTATCCTCAATATTATCTACTAGCCCAATCCCCCTATTTCGCAAATCTTCTATAACTGCATCATTGTGAATAAGTGGTCCTAATGTAAAAGTATTCTTTTGTCCTGCAGTTTTGTATGCCATATCAACTGCACGTTGCACGCCAAAACAAAAACCTGCACTTTTAGCTACAATAATCTCCACTCTGTACCCCCTTATTAATCATTTTGATTATAATAGATATAACCTCCTCTATATCAAGGTTGCTTGTATCTAATACTATTGCATCATCAGCTTTTTTTAGTGGCGATATTTTTCTATTATAATCCACCTCATCTCTTTTATTTATATCTATTAAAATTTCTTCAAAGGACTGAATGCTTTGTTCCTTAAACCTACGTCTTGCACGTTCCTCGCTTGATGCGGTAAGAAAAATTTTCAAGTTAGCTTTCGGAAGTACAACTGTTCCAATATCACGTCCGTCCATAACTACATTTAGATGCTTAGCAAGCTTTTGTTGCATAATTACTAATATTTCTCGCACACATTGATGAGTTGCTACAAAAGAAGCAAGATTTGATATTTCTTGCGTTCTAATTGCTGATGTTACATCTACGCTATTTAATAGTATATGTTGTTCACCATCAATATGTGTAATATCAATATTAATTTTGTTTATAATATTTGTAACTTGTTGATTGTTTTGCACATCTACATCATTTTCTAAACAATATACCGCCACTGTTCTGTACATAGCGCCTGTATCTATATAAACCCAATTTAGCTGTTTTGCTACTTCTTTTGCAATTGTACTTTTTCCTGCACCTGCAGGTCCATCTATAGCTACTGAAAACATAATTTTCTCCTTTTATTAATCACATTTATCAAAGGTATCTTTACTAAAAGCTTCTTCTGTATCATCATACACTTCATATTCAAGCCAAATTTTTTCTAAACTATTTAAATTAGATGTTAACTCACCTTGTTTTTTTAGACTTAGTGCAACAATTATAGCGTTAATAATACTTAGCGGTGCAACTAGCGAGTCTACAAATGAAACCATTTCACTTTGACCTAACAACATATAATCTGCCGTACGTGCTAAAGGCGACATTTCACTATCTGTTATTGCTATAACTTTTGCGTTACGTGACTTTCCGTATTCCATTGCTTTATATACTCTCTTTGAATATCTTGGAAAACTTATACCAATCACTACATCATTTGCATCTACTCTATGAATAATTTCAAATATTTCACTAATACTATTAGTATTAACTAGTCGTACATTATCAAACATTATATTTAAGTAAAAATTCAGAAATGTAGCAAGACCTGCACAACTTCTTACGCCTAAAATATAAATAGTTTTGGCATTCAAAATTTCCTCTATTGCTAAATCAAAATCTTGCTCATCAATATTTTCTAAAGTATGACGAATTTTTTCCTCGTCTACTTGCAA
>LNZQ01000098.1 GCA_002007315.1 Epulopiscium sp. Nele67-Bin004 | reverse complement strand
ATAAACTTCAACAACAATAAAACCAAAAAATTATGAAAACAAAATAAGGAGAATAAATATTATGCCAAATAAGATTAGAAGTTTAAGTTCGATAATAAAGTTATTAATCTATCCAATGGTGGTAGGATTAGTAGTTTTAAATATAGGAACAAGAACGGCGAGTTCAGTTGAAAATCTAAGAGAATTAGATGCAAGTAAAATTGAAGGAGCTTTAGCAACTGCATCATCACATGCGGATGAACTCATTACATCAAAAATAACATTTCTTGATACTCTTGCACACAATATTGAATATAACAAGCTATTTGATAACAAAACGTATTTTAATGAATACTTAGCAAGTATACCAGGTTCTATGCCAGATGTTGACTCAGTTTATTATTGGTGTTTTGATACGCTAACAAGTTATCACTCGCATTATACAGTTCCTGCTGCGGACTGGGATGCAACATCAAGACCTTGGTACATTCAAACTGAAGGCGTGCGAGGAACTGTTATAACAGACCCATACGTACATTCAAATGGAAATATGATAACATCTATCGCTAGACGTATTTATGATGGAAATAAAGAAGTAGGTATTTTAGTAGCAAACGTTTCGATAGAAAGTTTAATTCAAGTTGTTAGAGATATAGAAGCTAGTGAAGAAAGTTTATATGCATTAGTTGTAGATGAGAATCTTAACATCTTAATGCATCCAGACAATGATTGGATTCCAACTTCAGATAACATTCACAATCTATTGAACACACAAGCAAATTTTACAAATGCACTACAAGCACCAGAAGGGGAAACAACAATTAACACAAATCTTTATGGTGCAGAGATAAGCGTTATTAAACGTAGTATACCAAATACCGATTGGATTATACTTTCAAATTATCCAACAAAATATGTTGAACAAGCGATAGGGTCAATATTGTTACAAGGTTTAGTGACAGCAATAGGTGCAATAGCTTTATGTAGTTTTGCAATAGCACGTATAACAAAAACTTATTTATCGCCAATAGACGAGGTATCTCAAGCGTTGACGCAAATAAGCCAAGGTAACTTAAAGTATGACTTAGCAAATATCAACCGTAATAGTGAAGAGATAGACAACCTTACAAATTCGTTAACAAAATTATCTGCAAGTCTTAACAACTACATCGGAGAAATAGGAACAACATTAGACCACTATGCAGAAGGGGACTTTACTAAACAACCAACACAAAACTACTTAGGCGACTTTAGCCAAATTAAAACTTCGCTAACAAATATATCTAGCAGTTTAAAACAATTACTTAGTAGCACGATAACGTCTACAAATCAGATGAACCAAGCAGTTAGCAATATAAATTTATCAGCTAGCAACTTAGCTAGTGAAAGTGCAACACAATCAAATCTTTTAGAAAACTTCCGAGAGGACACTAAACAAGTAGCAACTAGTATTAACAACAATGTGAATAAACTAAACACAAACAATCAAACAATTATACAGATGGCAGAAACTGCAAATCAGTCTAAAGAAGTTACAGACCAATTAGTAAACTCAATGAACAATATTAGCAGTTCAACCCAAGACATTCAAAATGTTATAAAACTGATAGAAGATATAGCAAGCCAAACAAACTTGTTAGCACTTAATGCTGCAATAGAATCAGCAAGAGCAGGTGAATCAGGTAAAGGTTTTGCAGTTGTAGCAGGAGAGGTAAGAGAACTTTCGAACAAGACAACAGAAATAGTTCAACAGATATTTAATATGATTAATAATAATCTAGAGAGCATAAAAGAGGGTGAACAAATGGTGAAGCTTACAGAGCAAACGCTTAGCAACATTATTATAGCAAGTAATGAAACAAAAGATTCTTCACAAGAAGTTCATCAAAATGCAGTTGAACAAACTCAGTTGCTTAACCAACTTACAAAAGATATTGAATACTTAACTACGGGTATTTCGCATAACACCGCAATAGCAGAAGAAAATCTTTTAACAGCGGAAGAACTTTCAACACAAACAACAGCACTTAAAGAACAGATGAATAAATTTAAGATTTAAAACTAAGTTAATTATTTCACTTCTTTTTTGTCTTTGTTAAGCAGATGAATAAAATAAAGCAGAGATAGTTCATTTTTATTAATATGGCCGCTCTGCTTTTTGATATAAAAAACTGGAAAAAAATAAAAAAACTGTTGCATTTTATAAAAAGGTGTGATAAAATGTTTTAGGTAATAAAGTTTTGCCGATGTGGCGGAATGGCAGACGCAACGGATTCAAAATCCGTCGACCATAAATCGTGTGGGTTCGAGTCCCACCATCGGTATCCAAAAAAAAAGAGTTGTTCATAAAAATTGAGCAACTCTTTTTTAATTTATTTGCACATATCTAAAGGGAAGCAAACTCAAAATGCAACAAAAGTTTGAATAAAAAGAGATGGAATAGAAATTTGTCATAATGATAGTAAAATTCCAGATAAAGAATTGAAAAAAATATTAAAGTATATAGCAAATAATAGAAAAGATGTTGTGTATAAATGGAATGATTATTTTGATTTATTCTAATCGCAACAAATAGGACGCCTAATAAACGTCCTATTTGTGTTTAATCTAGTTCAAATGTCATACTAACGGGGTTACCTTTGCTAAATTCAAGCCCAGTATCTATTGTCTTAATAGAGTACACATCAACATTTCGAGAAACTAAAAATCCACTAGTAATATAAAACTTATCATCAATTACAGTTGTAGGTTTACTAGTATCTATAAGCCACTTAAATTCATACAAATCAAGCAACTTGTTAGCAGTATGATTAGACACTTCTTCATCTGTTACAATATTTTCGAGAATATAACCAAAATCCCCGCCAACGATAACGTAATTACCTTTCATAGAATATTCTTCCATTATTATTTCCTCAAGCACCTCAAGCATTTGGATAAAAAGCGTTCTATCAACCCCTCCGCTATAGTCAAGCAAATGAAGGTGAATCACAACAAGCTCTCTATCTCCCTCGGTAGGCATACGATGAATGGTGAGTGCAGGATCAACACTGCTCACAATATTCATAGGCCAAGACACCTCAGAGCTTGGCAAGGCAACCCGCAAACTCTCGCTAATATAATGACTAGTTAGCGTTAAAGTTCCCGAATTTGTTATTCCGTGCATATCATCAAACGGATAAGCAAGCCATTTTTGCACAAATATAGGGGTATAGCTTGATGAATGAGATGATAACACCCTATCTATCATAGAAATTTGTGATGTATAATGACTTCTAGTTGCACGACTATCAACTTCTTGAACAAGTACTATATCTGGTCTTGTTCCCAAAACTGCATCAAGCGACATAGATAAATTATCAATAATTGTATCCAAATTTTTTGCTTGGGTCATTTCGCCATCTTCGAAAAAATAACTAAACTCAGGTTCATATGCTCCAAATCCTAAATTTAATGTTGTTATAGTAAGAGGAGTTTCAAGCGGAACAACCTCATTTTGATTATTCTCAGTAGTTATATATAAAAATTGATTTGGTTTATACTCATAAATTGTTAAAAATCCTAAATATCCTAGTAATATTAAACTCAATATTACTAATACTATTCCTATTGCTATCGTCATTTTATTTAAAAATTTTTCCATAAATCACCTCAAGTCCATTAAAATCATAAATATAAGTATACTTATAACATAATATAATGTCAAACATCGCACAATATTAGTAATTAGTAATTGTTATATGCAAAATAACGTGATATTATAAGTATATTATAAATTTTGGAGGTAAAGGAAAAATGAGTTACAAAAATGAGTTTATTAAGTTTATGAGAGAAGCAGGTGTTCTTACATTTGGGGACTTCGTGACGAAAAGCGGAAGAAACACACCGTATTTTGTAAATACAGGTAATTACCAAACTGGTGACCAAGTGGGGAAACTTGGCGAATTTTATGCAGATTGTATCAAAGAAAATTTGGGTGATGACTACGTTTTATTTGGACCTGCGTACAAAGGTATACCGCTCGTTGTTACAACGTCAATCGCTCTAAACAACAAATATAATATAAATTCAAGCTATTGCTTTAACCGTAAAGAGGCAAAAGACCACGGAGAAGGTGGAACTATGGTTGGGTACAAGCTTAAAGATGGAGACAATGTTATTATAGTTGAGGACGTTATAACAGCAGGAACAGCTATTAGAGAATGTTTGCCAATTTTAAAGCAACAAGCAAATATTAATATAGTTGGGCTAGTTATATCGGTTGATAGAATGGAAAAAGGTACTGGCGACAAAACAGCAATCCAAGAAATTGAAGAAGAATTTGGAATTAAAACGTTTCCAATTGTAACAGTTCGTGAAATCATAGACACTCTTGAGGACAAAGAGCAAATTGACAAAATGGAAGCATATTTAGATTTATATTGTGTTAAATAATTTGACATAGCGAGGTTTTTCGATGAATAAAAAAGCTTTATACAAACTTGAATTTAACAAAGTTCGGGAAATGCTTATGCAATATGCCGTAACAGATAAAGCAAAAGATGAAGTTGTAAACATGACACCAACAAGCGTTGCTAAAGATGTGTATCGTTTGCAAAAAGAAACATTGCAAGCACTTAATATGAGCATAAAAAAAGGTAGACCACCAATAAACAAAGTTTTGGAAATAGATACGTCAATAAAACGAGTTGATGTGGGTTCAATTTTAAGTGCAAGTGAGATTTTAAATGTGGCTAAAGTTTTAAAAACGTCACGTCTACTAAAAAAATATTCAAAAGAAGAAATTGAGGGGTTAGACTTTGATAGCTTGTTACCTTATTTTGACTTGCTTGCTATATATCCAGAGCTTGAGCATGAAATTGAACGTTGTATTTTAGGGCCAAATGAGTTTTCAGATGAGGCAACACCAACACTTAGCCAAATTAGAAAGCAAAAAAACAAACTGCACAATCAAGTTAGGGAGTCTATGCAAAATATTATTCATGGACAGCAGTACAAAGATGTGTTGCAAGAACCTGTTATAACAATACGTGAAGGACGTTATTGTGTACCTATAAAAATTGAACATAAAAACGCATTCAAAGGAATAGTTCATGACCAATCACGAGCAGGAGCAACTGTATTTATAGAGCCGTCTATCGTTGTTGAAATGAACAACCAAATTAGAATTTTGATGGCAAAAGAAGAAGAAGAAATTGAAGTGATTTTATCAACATTTAGTGATAAAATAGCTGAAATAACTGAAGAACTTAAAATTACTTTTAAAGCAGTATGCAATATTGATGTAATTTTTGCAAAATCAGAATTTGCACTAAAAATAGTCACTGGCTGGGCTGTGTTTTTTAAAAAAGGGTGAGAAAAACACACTTGTTTATACAAACTCACAGAATCTTTATGTTGAGATTCCTGTCAATGATCTATCTCTGTTAATAATTTCCTCCTGTTGTCCTGCAGGTATGTCTCAGATGCCGTCACTGGTGTGATCATTGTGTCTATATTGTTCTTCTTTCCCTCGCAGAAACCGTCTCTGAGCTGGTGGTTCGACCCTCACGGTTAGTGAGAGCTCAAGCAACACACCTATTAACATTTCATTTACTAAACATAGTACTCAGACTTACATCAGGCTTATTGCTTTCGTGAAGTTTCTGTGTTAAATGAAACTGATTGTGTGTGTGATAAACTGGCAAATTCTTGTGGAATATTCTGAACTGAAAACAGTACAAAACCACTATGTTTAATGTTTTACTTCATTTATTTCAGTGATTTTTAAAAAAAAAAAAAAAAGAAGAAGAAGAAGAAAAAAAAAGTTTATTCTCAATATAATGCCAGCAACATTTTTCAAACATGTTAAGAGGGGAGTAATAAAAAGACTTGGAAATAATAATGATAGTAATAGTAATAGTATCATGATTGGGGCATCTTCAAAAGGCTCAGCTGTTCACAAGCGAGGAAGTAGATGGTCACCACTGTGTAAAACACACGATTGTATAAAAAGGACATAAGTTCTTTGGTTCGGGAAAAGTTCATAACACTGTTGTCAGCAAACATGGTTTATTTGCAAATGGTAGAAATGACTTTTCATTCACATTTTACAGTGTCCCAACTTATTTGTAATCTGGGTTGTATTTTTGATTCAACCCAACTGCTTTAGCAAGCAACGAACTTAACTTATCCATCAGAAAAAAAGCAGCCAAACAAATGGAGGAAACTAACCACTTTGCAGCATGTGGGATTGCATAAGGAGAGAAGTCAGTGGTTCATTTTGACGATGAAATCTGAAAAAGATTCAAAGACATTCAGTCTGTGTCTCCAACACAGCTACTGCAAAAAACTGAACATAAGCTGAGGAATGTTAATAATGTAGATTAGAGAGTCTGAGTAAATTTCCTGTCTGGGGCTGAAACTACAGTTTCTCTGTTTCTGCGATTAGAATAATCTCTCAAAACTATGTTGTCACACTTTGGATTTGTGTGTGTTTCTGTTTTTCTGTGTTTGTGGGGTCACGGTGTGG
>LNZQ01000097.1 GCA_002007315.1 Epulopiscium sp. Nele67-Bin004 | reverse complement strand
GCAATTAACATATAAATCAGAATGGCATAACAGAAAGTTAATAAAAGTAGATAGATATTATCCAAGTTCACAACTTTGTAATGTTTGTAATTATAAAAATTCAGAGGTAAAGAATTTAGATGTTAGACGGTGGAAATGTCAAGAGTGTAATACTAATCACGATAGGGATATTAACGCTGCGATAAACATACTAAAAGAAGGACTGAGAATTTTAACGATATAACATATATTAAGAACCGTAGGAACTACGGGGATAGCTTGGTTATGCTTAACTCAAAAGAGTTATCGACCAAGAACCCCGTCACTTTAGTGATGGGAGGTTCAGAACTATATAGAATAGGAGCAAATTTATGAAACTAACAAACCAATTATTTAAAAATACTGCTGAATGGACACAAAAAGGTATTGCAGTTCCTACCTTTAATATAGAAGAAACTGTTCAAAATACGAAAGCTAATCCAACTTGGATACATTTTGGAGCAGGCAACATTTTTAGGGGTTTTATTGCTCGTGTGCAAGATACGTTGCTTGAAAAAGGACTAGTTAATTCGGGAATTATTGCTGTTGATACGTTTGATTTTGACGTAATAGACAAAATTTATAAGCCATACGATAACTTAGTGTTATTAGTGAAATTAAAAGCAGATGGTGAAATGCAAAAACAAGTTGTTGCGGGTATTTCAGATAGTATAAAGGCGAGCAAGCAATTTGAAGAATTTTCGGTGTTAGAAAATGCGTTCAAAAATACGTCACTACAAATGGTAAGCTTTACAGTAACTGAAAAAGGTTATCAACTTACAAATACATCTGGCAAATTTTTGGGAGTTGTTGAGGCTGACATCAATAGCGGTCCGCAAAATCCAGTACATGCAATGAGTATAGTTTGTAGCCTGTTGTTAGACAGATTTAACTCGGGGGCACACCCAATTTCGTTGGTTTCTATGGACAACTGTTCACACAATGGCGACAAACTTAGAAATGCTGTTGTAACGATTGCTAAAGAGTGGCAAGCAAAAGGACATGTTTCGGGAGAATTTGTAGATTATGTGTCTAATGAAGAAATTGTCGCTTTCCCGTGGTCGATGATTGATAAAATTACGCCACGCCCAGCACAAGAAGTTGAGAGCGAACTTAATAATATTGGACTTGAAGATATTTCGCCAGTTGTTACAAGCAAAAATACGTTTATCGCACCGTTTGTTAATGCAGAAATTCCAGAATACTTAGTTATTGAGGACAAATTTCCAAATGGCAGACCTCAACTTGAAGAAGGTGGCGTTTATATAACAAGTCGTGACACTGTAAACCAAGTTGAAACGATGAAAGTTACAACTTGTCTAAATCCACTACACACGGCACTTGCAGTGTTTGGGGTTACGCTTGGTTATGACCGTATTTATAAAGAAATGGAAAATCCGTTACTAAAAACGCTAGTTGAAAAAATTGGATTTGAGGAAGGTATGAAAGTTGTCGTTGATCCAAAAATTATTAATCCAGAACAATTTATAAACGAAGTTATTTATGAAAGATTTAGTAACCCGTTTATACCAGATGACCCAGCTCGTATTGCAACCGACACATCTCAAAAAGTTGGAATTCGCTTTGGTGAAACGATTAAATCGTATATCAAAAGTGATGAGCTAAATGTAATGGATTTAACTTATATACCGCTTGCGATTGCGGGGTGGTTTAGGTATCTGCTTGGTGTAAATGATGCTGGCGAACAAATGACGCTTAGCCCAGACCCACTTCTTGAGGAGCTTACGGCTAGCCTAAAAGACGTCAAACTTGGTGGTACGTATAGTGGTCAACTTAGACTAATCCTTGAAAACGAAAAAATATTTGGTCTAAATCTGGTTGAGTGTGGGCTTGTGACTAGAATTGAGCATTTGTTTGAGGAGCTTATAGCAGGAAAAGGTGCTGTTACAAAAACATTAGAAAGATATTGTGGTGATATGAAGTCGCTTAGCAATTTTGTGAAAACTAAAAACTTTTTAGTTTGCATAGATTCTGATGGTTGTGCCATTGATAGTATGACTATTAAACACGAGCAAATTTTTGGACCAGTAGTTTTGGACTTTTTTGAGGTTAACAGTAATAAAGACACGTTTTTAAATCGTTGGAACGAGATAAACTTAAATAGTACACATAGAGGTGTAAATAGATTTGTTGGACTTGCTATGATACTTGGTGAATTAGGAGATAATATCGACGGCTTATCTGATTATATTAATTGGACACAAAGTGCTAAAGAACTATCAAACGATGCACTAAAAACAATGATTGAGAACAGTGAACATGATTGTTTTCAAAAAGTATTAAATTGGTCGCTAGAAGTAAATAAGCAAATTGCCAATTTAGATGATAACTCAAAGCTGGCGTTTGAAGGTGTTGAGCCTAAACTTGCTATGATATCTAAATTTGCAGATGTTGCAATAGTTTCGTCAGCAAATAAAGCAGCAGTAATTGAAGAATGGGAACACAACCACTTGTTAGACAAAGTTAATTGTGTTGCAACTCAGGCAGATGGTTCAAAAGCATTTTGCATAAAAGTTCTTTTGGAACAAGGATATGAAAATAAAAATGTGCTTATGATTGGTGATGCACCTGGTGACTTAAAAGCGGCAAATTGCAACCACGTAAACTTTTATCCAATTATGCCAAACAACGAGGTAAAAAGTTGGCAAGAAATTGATAGTGCACTTGTGGCTTTTACAAATGGCAACTATGACGAATTACAAAGTGAACTTATAACAAATTTTACAAATGCATTAAACTAATAAACAGAGAGAGGGAACTATACTATGGGACTTATAAATACTATGAAGGAAATGGGAAATGTGTTTCCGCATCCTTTTACAAATGAATATGTAAAAACAATGCCAAGACGTGTATTAACCGCTGAAGAAGAAGAATTATCATATGCCAAATATTATGACAATGAAATGACTTCGATACCACAAGAAGATTTAGACGTTGTAAATCAAGGGCCAATGAACCCAAAATATGCACTGCCTATCGAGCAACGTACGAAACTTCTTGATAGTGGATACTTTGATGTTGAAACTGGCTATTGTTGTATGCCAAATGGAAAAGGTTATGCCGCAACAAAAGTATTTATGAAAGGTGTTACTCCAGAAATGCTTGATTGGTGGTTTAATTGGCACCCTCTTGAGGGGCTTAGATATGCTATTTGGTGTCCAGTTGCTCATGACTCAATAAGTGCAAAAACACCAGATGCACACAAAGATAGCTCGCCAGTTGATATGAAATATCGTAACTATGGAAAAACACACTATCCAGTTGAGGGGTTTGACCTAAAAGGAAAAGAAAAAATTGAAATAACTTTTTATTCGCCTGAAGATGTGGGTATGGATACTGAACTTTTTAAAGAACCAAATATAAGTTCGTTATATGCTGCAAAAGTTGTTAAGCATGCGGGGCCTATTCAACTTCCGATCAATGTATTTCATCACTGTGTTAGACCTGTCACGGGTGGTGTTGAATATAGAAGCAGATATTGGCTTGGCTATACTATAAATGAAAAAGATGAAATTGTGGAATCAAAAATTCCGTTTCCAAAACACTTTATGGAAAGTATGGCTAGAAATAACTGCCTCCATAGCCTAACGGAATACAACCATTTGGCAAGTATTTTACCTTCTCTCTACGCCGAACAAAAAGGAGCAATAAACTAGGAGGGTACACCTATGGAAAATAATCAACAAGAAACAAAAGTTTGGAAGATTGCATTGTTTGCTTTAAACAATGCATCTACAAATATTATACACTGCATGATGGCGTACATAACGTATTATGCAAGTGGTGTCGCTGGTATATTGTTACTAACAATATCATATGCCCTAACTTATATGAGAGTTTTTGATGCGATAACAGACCCTGCGATTGGATATTTGATGGACAAATTGAACTTTGGAAAATGGGGTAAATTTAGACCTTGGATGTTGGCGGGACATATAATTATGAGTGGTGCAGTACTAATTTTATACAACACAGCTCATAATATCTCTGAATCTTATAGATTGTGGTATTTAGTTGGGTGGTATGCTATTTATATCGTGGGCTATACATGTCAAACAACTTGTACACGAGCGGCTCAAGCGTGTCTAACAAAGTCTGAAAAGCAACGACCATTATTTTCGTTATTTGACTCGCTATATAGTATATTTGTATTTGGAGGAACATCTATTTTTGTTTCAAATGTATTGCAACCAAAGCATGGTGGATTTACGCTAGAATTTTTTCAAGAATTTGCTATAATAGCTATAGGTATTGCAACGATTTGTACTATTTTAGCTATAATAGGATTATGGGGGCAAGATGTTGCCATAGAAACAGAAGACAAAGCAGTTGAAAAAACTAAGCTACAAGACTATATATTAGTATTAAAAAATAATAGTGCATTAAGAAAACTAGTTATGTGTGCAGGTATTGACAAGTTGGCGGCTCAGTGCGTAAACAATTCAATTACAGGTGTTGTATTATTCGGGATTATAGTTGGTGATTATAGTTTTTATGGAAAAATGACTGTTATGGCAGTACCACCTATGATATGTATTGCGGCGATTGGTACAAAAGCCTCTCAAAAATTGGGCATGCGAAAAGTTATTATAACTATGAATTCCCTTGGATTAGTAGTATTAACAACGTTGGCTTGTTTGACATACTTTGGAAATTTGGGTAACATCGGGCTTGGGCAGTGGGATATATTTGGAATGGCATTTATTGTATTGTTTGCACTAACTCGTGGATTACAAATGTTTGGAACAACATTGTTTACGCCTATGGTTGCAGATTGTATTGACTATGAAGAATATTTATCTGGTAAACAAATGCCTGGTATGATAGGTTCACTATATAGCTTTGTTGATAAGTTGGTATCAAGTTTAGCTGCGACAGTTGTTGGAACTGCTGTTGCAATGGCTGGATTTAGGGAGGCAGCACCAGAAGTTGGGGCAACGCTTACACCAGAACTTTTATATGCAGGAATATTTTGTGCATTTGGATTTCAAATATTATCAGCTTGTTTTGTAATATATAATATGGTTACTTATCCGCTTACTAGCGAAAAAATGCAAGAAGTTCAATTAAAACTTAACAAATAAAAATACAAAGGAGTGAATTTTAAAATGGTAGATTTAACAAAAAAACCTTTCAATTTAAGCCCAGAAGATATAGCATGGGTTGACGAAACTCTAGCTAGCCTAAAGCCGTCTGAAAAAATAAACCAAATATTTATAGATATGATTTGGAATGAAGAACCAGATAAACTTGCTGTTGAAATCAAGCAACATAATTATGGCGGATATAGATATAACAATCAAAAACCTTTAGCGATTTATGAACAAAATAAAGTTATCCAAAGTGGTAAAGTGCCAGCATTAATTGCAGCAAATGTTGAAATGGGTGGCGATGGTGCGATGTCTGGCGGTACTAGAATTGGTGATGGTATTGCTGTTGCTGCAACACAAGACCCAAAAAATGCTTATTACCTAGGATATTATGGCTGTAAAGAAGCGGCAGCAGTTGGTTGTAACTGGACATTTGCACCTGTTGCTGATGTTGATTTAAACTGGAGAAACTGTATAATTTCAAACCGTGCATTTGGTAGTGATAGCAACGTTGTGTTGGACATGAGTCTTGAGTATTTTAGAGGTGCATCTGATGCGGGGGTTGCATGTTGTGTAAAACATTTCCCAGGAGATGGCTGTGATGAGCGTGATCAGCATCTGGCAACAACTGTAAATGATTTAAGTTGCGAGGAGTGGGACGACACTTTTGGAAAAATATATAAAGGGCTAATTGATGCGGGTATGCAAAGTATTATGATTGGACATATTATGCAACCAGAATACTCAAGAGCATTACGCCCAGGCATAAAAGATGAAGAAATTATGCCAGCGACTCTTGCACCAGAGATACTACAAGATTTACTGCGTGAAAAGCTTGAATTTAATGGCATGATTATTACTGATGCAACACATATGCTTGGACTTACATCTAAAAAGAAACGTTGCGATTTTTTGCCAGAAATGATAATGAGTGGTTGCGATATGATTTTATATTATCGTGACAGAGATGAAGACATTAACTATATGAAAGATGCACTACGTAGCAAAAAACTTACAATGAAAAGACTTAATGAGGCGGTGCGTACTGTATTAGGATTTAAGGCGATGCTTGGGCTACACAAAAAGCAAAAACAAAATAAACTAATGCCTCCAAAATCAGCAATGAAAGTTATAGGGTGCCCAGAGCACAAAGCAAAAGAGCGTGAAATTCTTGATAAGTCTATAACGCTTGTAAAAAATACACGTAATCAACTGCCATTAACTCCAGAAACACATAAAAATATAGTTATATATTCGGTTGAAAGTGGTGGGATATCAAAGCTTTTGCATAAACAAAAGAGTATTGCACAAAAACTTGAGGCAGCACTTAAAGCAGAAGGATTTAATCCGACGATATTTAAAATAAATCCGCTAAAATATATGACACCAAAAGGCTTGAATGGAAAAAAAGCATTGAACGATATAAATATTAAACATTTTACAGAAACGTATGATGCTGCAATGCTTATTATGAATGTTACTGATTTTTCGACTTCAAATGGACGTAGTTTGCGTTGGAAAATACCGATGGGACCAGAAATACCTTGGTATGTAGGTGAAGTTCCAACAGTTGCAATATCGGTGGCACATCCATTCCATTTGCTTGATATACCAATGGTTCCAACGTATATAAACACGTATAATGCATCAGACCAAGCATTAAAACAAACAGTTGAAAAAATTATGGGTAAATCAGAATTTAAAGGGGTAAGTCCTGTTGATGCATTTTGTGGAATGTGGGACACTAAATTGTGATGAACAACGATAAATTAGTTAAGCGTATAATTATAATGCTGCTAGGCAATTTAATTATAGGTTTGGGGATAGCATTAATGTCAATTTTGAATATGGGGGTTGAACCATACACAACATTAACTTTAGGTATAAGTACATTTTTGAATATGTCGCTTGGGACGTTTCAAATGGGGCTTAATGCAGTAATAATGGTGATTGCTTATCGCATTTGTAAAGATAAACTTGGTATAGGGACAATTATAAATTTGGTTGCAATAGGCTATATTATTGAGTATGCAAATCCAATTTTATCAAGCTTAATAATAGGCGATGGTGAATTATCTTTTGCGATGAAATTGATATGGGTTATGATCGGATTGGTGGTGTTTGCGTTTGGGGCATCTCTAACGTTTGTTGCAGGACTTGGTATAGGACCGTATGACTCAGTGGGATTTGTAATTTGTCATTATACAAAGATGGATTATAAAGTGACACGTGTTATAAGTGATATAGCTTGTGTTGCGATTGGATTTGGATTTGGCTCAGTAGTGGGTATAGGGACTATATTGCCTGCGTTATTGGTTGGACCGTTAATAGGAATTTTTAGAACAAAAATAGAATCTCTCGTGTGAGGGATTCTATTTTTTTGTTGCACTTAGTTAATATATTGACGGGTCTAGAGAAATGTTTTTTATTCATTAATCTTGTTTACTTTTTAAATATTTACAATGGTCTTACGAAAAGTGTTTTTAATTATTGGTTTAATTCTAAGTCAATGCACTGGGTGGCCATCAGCAGTGTTTATTTACTTTTCTGTTTATTTATTCAGTGCATGTGAAGGTTATTTATAAACTAAGTCTCTTTTTGCAGTGTTCTTTAGGGCTCTTGATATAACAAATTGTAGATTAAATCTAACCCTGATTTTACCTTGTTTTTTTAATTCATTCCTCCAAGAAACCTGCCTCCACAAATAAACAAAAAACCAATACAGAGCATAAAACAATAACAAAAACAAGGAATTGAAAAAAAAACACTTTGTAACTTTGACCGCGACCCACTGCTTCAAAAAAACAAAACTTAACGATGCACGTTAATACATCGCACAAAACAGCAGTTTTAGTAAAACCGGGTCATATTTTACAGAGAAATGTCCTCTGGTTTTCCCTCTGATGTTCTACGACTGCTCTGTCTGTCTGCAGCCTTTTATTTTAGCGGAGCTGTCACCAGCAACGACCCGCTGCTGCAGCTGCAGCTTCAGTCTGCAGGCAGCCTACATGCTGCTTTCAGGAACCTCCGTGAATCACAGAGTTGAGGCAGAGCAGTCGTAGGACATCAGAGGGAAAACCAGAGGACATTTTCTCCATAAAATATGACCCGGTTTTACTAAAATTGCTGTTTTTGTGCGACATATTAACATGCATCGTTAAGTTTCGTTTTTTGAAGCCGCGGGATCATGGTCAAAGTTACATAGTGTTGCTTTAAACTAATAATGAATATTGAGAATCATTAAAACCTGCTGCAGCTTTAACATGAAAGAGAAGCCATCAGAAAGAAATTAGGAGAGAACGCTGAGAAAGTTGTGTGTTTGTGCATGTTAGCCTCTAAAAAGAAGAAAACACCAACCTACCGGTGAGAATACGGAAGCCTGTAGGTGACATATATGGTGATCTGGAGGACCTGATGGGAAAAAGCAAACATCACAGACACTGTTGGTGGTGAATATCAAGTGTAGCAACAGATTACTAGAGACTGCTCTTCAATAAATCTGAAACTTGATGTTTTTGCCTCCAGACACAGGCTGTGAAAACAACATCAACCATCATCCCCTTTAAAATAATATGATGAACAAGTTAGTGAGCAGTTGATTCATTCATTCATTCATTCATTCAGAGTGGCGTTTTGGCCCACCTGATGAATCCAATATTCACTCCCTTTTAGCTCTGTGGGTCACTAAAAACTACCGAGTCTTTAGTTGTGGCTAAAAACCTTTTTTCTGCTGAGCCCCTCTGCAACAGTACAATGCTGAGTTCAGCTGCAGAGATTTTTACTCCCTTCTCCTAAAAGTGACATCACTGATCTCCATTTGCAGAAGGTCATAGACTGACTGTGCATAAGTAACGCAAAGGACTCTAACGTGCAGCACAGCAAATTCATTTTTAAAAAGTCAACATTAACAAGTTTCTCATGCATTAGTTTATTCAAGCATCACACATGTTGTTTTATCTCACCCAAAAAACAAGTAAATACTAGAATTTTAATCTTGTTATTTATAATGATTATTCACATTCTATTATTGTGATTAACCTGCTTCAATTTTTAATCAACTGACAGCACTGACATTTTTACAGTGAAGCAGTGACTTGTGGGTGACACTAGGAGTTGATGTGTATGCTCTGAGATAAGCAAAGTCACAGCGGCTGTTCGGTCTGGTCATGTACATAA
>LNZQ01000096.1 GCA_002007315.1 Epulopiscium sp. Nele67-Bin004 | reverse complement strand
TATAAAACATAAATCACGGTTTAGTTGTTAGCCGTGATTTTTTTTGCTTGACAATAGCACATGTCGTCCACTAAAATAAACTTATACAAAAATATAGATAAAAAAGGAGAATTTTATGCTACAACTGAAAAATATTTCTAAGCATTATAAGCTTAACAACTTTACGCAACGTGCATTAGATAATATTAGTTTAAGTTTTCGAGATAATGAATTTGTATCTATACTTGGACCTAGTGGGTCTGGAAAAACGACATGTCTAAATATCATTGGGGGGCTTGATAGTTATGGTAGTGGTGACTTAATTATAAACGGTATTTCAACTTCAGATTATAAAGATCGTGATTGGGATACATATAGAAATCACACTATTGGATTTGTTTTTCAAAGTTATAATCTTATTCCTCACCAAAGTGTGCTTGGAAATGTTGAGCTTGCATTAACTATTGCTGGATTAACTAGTTCCGACAAAAAAGAACGTGCAAAACAAGCACTCCTCCAAGTTGGACTTGGTGAGCATATGAACAAAAAGCCAAATCAACTTTCTGGGGGACAAATGCAAAGAGTTGCTATCGCACGTGCACTTGTTAACAATCCTGACATAATTCTTGCCGATGAGCCAACAGGAGCACTTGATACCGAAACAAGTGTACAAATTATGAAGTTGCTCAAAGAAGTAGCTAACGACCGTTTAGTTGTAATGGTTACACACAATGGCGAACTTGCTGAAGAATATTCAACACGTATAATTAAACTTAAAGATGGACAAGTTGTTGATGATTCTGACCCTTTTGAGGTTGACGAATTGCAAATGACAAGGACACTCCCCCCTCTTCACAAATCTAAAATGTCACTTAGCACTGCTGTTTCACTAAGCTTTAACAATTTAAAAACTAAGAAAAAGCGAACAATTTTAACAGCTTTTTCAGGTTCGATAGGAATTATTGGTATAGCTCTAATTTTATCGCTATCAAATGGAGTTAATACGTACATTGACAATTTACAAAAAGAAACTATGACAGCATATCCAATAGTTATAGAAAAAGAAACGATTGATATAAACAGCATGATGGGACTTAACCCTGCAACATTGCATCAAGGTATTGACGTCGAAACTAGAAATGCTATGTATGCAGATAATACAGAGCTTAAAGTTACGGCACAACTTGAAGTTTATAACAATTTGGAAAGTTTTAAACAATTTTTGGATAATACTGATAATGAAATCCATAATTTCATTGGTCAAAATGGAATCAATTACTCATACAATGTGAATTTTGAGGCATATACAAAAGACCCTGTTGGACAGCTTATAAACACCAATGCAGATACGTCTAGTTTGTTAAATACAAGTGGGACTATAGATTTGATTATTCCATCAAGCTCTGCTATATCGAACGCATTTTTGACAGGCTCATCAAGCTCAACAAATGCATACAATTTTTCGCAACTTCCAGCGTCTTCAAATGGTGAGCTTATAAACTCTTTGGTTACTGACAACTATAAACTGGTTGCTGGGGACTGGCCATCTGAGTGGAATGAAGTCGTGCTTGTGCTTGACTACTATAACAGTATCAACATTACAACGTTGTATCAGCTAGGCTTTATAACTGCGGAGGATTTAGTTGAAATTAATGATGCGATTAATGCTAGTGAAAAAGCAGAAAATTATATGTGGGCTTATGATGATGCACTTGGAAAGCAGTTTTATATGTTGCTTGACACTGACAAATATATGAAAGATACTGATGGGATTTTTGTTGAAATTGAAGATATAGAAAACCTGATCGTATATCAAGACACACTGACAGTTGTAGGTATAATTAAACCAAATGAGCTTGATATAAATACTATTATTTCGACACCAATAGCATATACGTCACTACTTACAAACTATGTTATTGACTCGATAGACAACAGTCCTGTTGTTTTGGCACAAGAGAAAACTCCAGAAATAAACGTCCTTAACGGTATGAGATTTGAGGAAATAAACGACACGGAAAAACTTGCTATGATTAAAGAATATTTGCTTGCGTTAAGCACAGACGAGAAAGCATCTATGTATCAATTCGTAATACATGTGTCACAAAATTCTTTGCAAGAAAGCTTGTTGTATATGGAAATATCTATGATGGCAGAAGTGTTTGACAGTTGGGTGCAAAGTACGCCTGATAATACTGTATTGTTTATGATATACGATATGTATATCGGCGGACATACGTACGAGGGCAATATGGAGCTATTTGGAAAGCTAGATTATAATCAACCTGATATGATTAGTATTTATGTTGATAATTTTGAAGACAAAACACAGCTATCTTACTATATCGAACAATATAACAGCACAGTTTCAGAAGATGACCAAATTATTTATAGTGATATAGTTGGTAGTATGGTTAGCTCGATGATGTCGATGATTGACATTATATCATATGTGCTTATTGCGTTTGTGGGGGTTTCGCTTGTCGTTTCTTCTATAATGATCGGAATTATAACGCATATTTCAGTAATTGAACGAACTAAAGAAATCGGGGTTCTTCGTGCACTTGGGGCGTCAAAGGCAAATATTTCTCAAGTGTTTAATGCTGAAACGCTTATTATTGGTTTGTTTTCGGGGGGAATTGGAGTTGTAACAACTTATTTTATAAATATCCCTGTAACAAATTTAATACAAATGCTTGTTAAAAGTGATGATATCGTAACAAGTTTGCCTGCAAAATCGGCTTGGATACTTGTTGGGTTAAGTGTTGTTATCACTGTTATTGGGGGACTGTTGCCTGCAAATAGTGCGTCTAGGAGAAATCCTGTTGTGGCGTTAAGAAGTGAATAATAGATACGGTATGGGCGGTCATTTGGCCGCCCTATAATTATTTCTTCAACACATTACTAACATTCGCATCATTTACAAACAAAAAAAACAGCCTCAATACTCGGCTGTCTTTACAATTATTATACATAATATTCTAGCTCATAACTCTCAGTCGTATTAAAATTATTTTGCCTACTCACGTATCTTTATATATTTTTACCCAAAAAAAATAATACGGGAAATCATTGGTCGCCCGCATTATTTTGCTATTATTATTTTTTTTCCGAAAGTTCCGTTGCTATAACGCAAATATTATCTTCAAACGTATATGGTGCTCTACATAAATCTGCAATTTCTTTAATGTTTGCTGCACTCTCTGGAGATATTTTCTTCAAATACTCAAACGGCTTTCCACCTCTTAGTGGATACAGTTCTTCAACAAGCTTATCTTCAACACCTGACAAAATACTTTCCACTTCAACTTCAAGCTCCGCAAATTTTCTGTCATCGACGTCGCTATCCTCAAGTTTTTGTGCAGTAGCTTGGAAATCGCTCTCGATTCCTTTTTTAATTTTGTTGATTCGCTCTCTTTTCGCTATTTCAAAATCTCTATCATTGTTGTTATCTCCACACAAATAAACTCTTTGTTGATTTAACAAGTTTAGCTCTAAAAATTTGCGTACCGAATAAGGTTGTCCATCAATGTGATATAATCCAACGTTATCACTTTCTAACATACAAGTTATCATATCGTTTATAACTTCACCTTGATTGAGCACGATACCCATTTCACGTGCTGACGCCACTATATCCCTAACAATATTCATGTTCGTTTCTAAAATATTTAACGTTGTAGTTTGCGTTTGTTGTTTCTCTGGTTTTGTAATTAAATTTTTCATGTCTTTCGCCTCCATAACTACTATAAATAGAGTATAGCCAAACTGTCAAGAAAAATTTCAGTTTTTATAACATTTTTTTACTATTGCTGTGATATTTTTTGTCCTGCTATTTTCCCAAACACCAAAATTTCTGTAATCGCATTACCACCTAAACGGTTTGTGCCATGCGTTCCTCCAACAATTTCTCCTGCTGCATACAGTCCTTCAATTGGTTTATCATTCATATCAAGCACTTGCATATCACTATTTATCGCAACTCCGCCCATAGTGTGGTGCACAGCTGGTGCCACGGCTTGAATATAAAATGGTGCTTGTTTTATAGGCACAAGTGAACCTCGTCTGTTAAAATCTTCGTCATGCCCATTTTCAACAAATTTATTGTATTTATCAATAGTATGCTGTAGCGTTTGCGTGTTTATACCCATAAACTTGGCTGCTTCTTCTACTGTATCGGCTTGCATAAATAAATCGTCTGAATTTAGTCTATCAAGTTCAGGCTTATTATTTTTTATACTATTATTTATGCTTTCAATTTCATCAGACCAAACTAAATACGCAATATTCCCAATTTGATTTAAAATTCCTTCTGATACAACATCACGTCTATCAAGTTCTTCAACAAAACGCTCTCCTTGTTTGTTTACCAAAATCGCCCCATCAAAACGTGCTCCACCAATGTGTGACAATTCACCTGTGTGCGGATTAGATATTGGAAACGTTTGGATATGCTCCATATGCACAAATTTTGCCCCAGCTTCTTTAGCCATAATATGCCCTTCGCCTGTAACTCCAGAAACATTTGTCGTCTTATACCGTGTATCTAAATTTTTATCATATTGCATACGCATCTCAACATTGCTACTAAAACCTCCAGTGGCAAGCACAACCCCTTTAGTAGTTTTAATATTTGCACAAATACCTTCGTTGTACGAAACTTCTATACCACGAACTTTACCTTCATCAACTAGTAAATTTTTAGCTTTTACTCCAGATACAATTCTAACACCCAGCTCTTGTGCTTTGACTCTAAGCTTTGATATAAGTTCAATTGCATATTTGCCTTCAAAAACAGTGGCACGTGGTACTTTATGCCCACCAAAATGCATCATAGACGTAGGTTTAAAGTTTACACCAACAAAATCTTTTATCCATTTATACGTATCAAATGCATTTGCCACCAAAATATCAACTTGTTCTAAAATGTTTTCGTTATCACCACCAGCAACAATATCTTCATAAAAACTATCATTACTATCTTCGATGTTTGAAGCAAGTTGTGCATCACTCATAGGGATATTTACACCACCCATAGATACAAGAGTATTTCCGCCCAATGTGTTCATTTTTTCAATTAACAAAACACTACGCCCATTTTCAGCCGCTGATATTGCAGCACTTAACCCTGCTCCGCCACTACCAACAACAATTATATCAACTTCGCTTGGCAAAGTAACATTTTGATGTTCACAGATTTTTTCTAGCGTTTCTGCCTCAATCATTTGTGATTCTAGGTAGTCTCTGTTTGCTCCTGCTTGCACCAATGCATCAATAGTTGCATTTTTTATCGCACGTGAAGTTATTGACGCTCCTGACACGTTTGGGACAAATATCGAACTTAGGTCTACGATATTTGATGGCACATATTTAAATGCTGGATCTGATATAATTTTTGTTTCATTGTGTGATAATATCTCAATACCTTGTATTTTAAAATCTAATATTTCTACTTCAAGTTCTATAATTCCGCCAAATCCTACTGCCCTACCTATAAATTTTCCGTTTGCTAATTGCATTTTCTCCACCTTTAATATATTATTTTGTTAAAATTATACCACACTAGCAAAAAAACCACAATTGTTAGTTACTTGCATAACATAGCTCCAAACTATTTTTTGCCTCTTCAATCCCTTTTTCTGAAGCTTTTTTTAACCAATCAGCCGCTTCTACTACATCTTTTGGTACCCCAACTCCATTAAGAAAACATAGACCCAAATGGTACTGACCCATTGCATTGTTGCCTTCTGCGGCGGCTTTATACCACTTTACCGCAAGCTCCTCATCTTTTTGTACACCTATGCCACATTCATAATATAACCCTAAGTTACATTGGGCTGTAGAATGCCCTTGCTTTGCCGCGGCTTGGTAACATCTTGCTGACTCTGTATAGTTTTGTGGAATGGCGATTCCTTCCTTGTAAAATTTGCCAAGACTATATAGCGATTGGACATCACCTTGCAGAGCAGCTGCGGTATACCAATGAGCGGCTTTTGATAAATCTTTTTGCACTCCCACACCTTGTTCGTAATATTGCCCCAATAGTAGTTGTGATTTCACATCATTGTTGTTAATAGCCATTCTAAAAATTTGCATTATTTCAGTTTTATTCATTCAAAATACTTCCTTTCTCAAAGCATGCTTTTAATATGTTTTTATGTATTATATCATATGTATACCGTTAATCATTTTTTTCATTAAACTTTAAACAATTTTTTACAAGTAATTCAAAAAGTTAAAATTTATTTTTCATAAACCCAACTTTAAATTGACATGAGCATGTATGAATGATAAAATTTTACTGTAGATAATTATATTATTTTGCAACACTCGGGGGGAATTAATTTGGAGATTATTAAAGATTATACAATGATTTTTACTTCGGCTTCTTTATTCACTAGTATGTATCACTATTTATGTGCACGTTTTTGTGGATATATTCTTGAATCTGAAAAACAAAAAACACAATGTTTTATATACGCTATAACTAATACCATAGCTTATTTTCTAGTATTTTTCTTAGAATTGTCTCACTATTGGTATTATTTTATAGGCGGAACTTTGTACATTAGCCAGCTTAAACTTATGGGGGCTTCATTTCGTATTGCCCTAGGCATTGCCTCGCACTTTATTTTCAATTTAGCTACAGTTTTTATAGCTTATATAGGAATTTTCTCATATTCATATAACGTTTCGCCCCAATTTGCATTTTACGATCCAAATATGAGGCTTGATATAATATTTTTCACCTATTTTACTTTGTTATTGATCGAAATGTCCACTTATAAAAAAATTGGACTAGCCAATATTAAAACTATATTAAACCAAGGTAAATATACAAATTTATTACCTATATTAGCTATCATTTTAACGCTACCAATGGGTTTTGATGAGTATATAGTTATAATTGATGCATCATATAATAGTCAAGTGTATATTTTATGCATAAGCTCATTTTTGAATATCGTGTTATATTATACGGTGCTTCATCATACTGTTGATAGTACAAATATAGCTAGCTATCGTGCTCAAAATGACATTACAAAAATTTATTATGACAACCTTAAAACTCGTAGTCAAGCAATTATGACAAAAGCTAATCAAGATGAACTAACTTTGCTATACAACAAAACGTATATTATGAACTATACATCTGACGCTATAATCGAAGTTGCCAAACTTGATAAAACCCATGGCGTTATATTTGTTGATATAAATGGTCTAAAATTTGTGAATGATACCTACGGACATGAAGCAGGTGATAGGCTAATAAAAAGAGTTTCAAACGCTATAAATAAAAGTATCCGTGACCGTAGCGATGACAGGGCAGGGCGAATAGGGGGCGATGAGTTATTGTTAGTTATTTCAAATATAACTTCTGATAAACTTCATAGTGTAGCTGAACGTATCAAACATAGCATATCAGTAGAAAATGATATGGAAAGTATGTTCCATGTGTCTGCAAGCATGGGCACACTTCATATAACTCCTGATATTGCTCAGCATGGGCTTGACTATGTGTTGCAACAAGTTGATATAAATATGCGACTCGATAAAGAACAGTTTTATAAAGAAATGGAGATAGATCTATGACAAATATAATAACTATAAGTTTTATTGTGCTAATAATTTTCTACAATTTTAGTATGTTTAGTTACTTTTCATATTTGTACGAACCTACTATCAGCCAGAAAAAAATTATTTTCTTTACTACATTTATAAATTTAACAATATTTTTCATTCCTCAATTTATTAGTCTTGGAAATACTTGGCCAACTATATTTAATATTACTTCGTATATGTTGCAATTTAAGTTTATATACAAAAAAAGTTGGACATCTTGTATTTTTACATCACTAATGGTTACTCTAAATATGTACGTGTTAGGCGTTCTTACTGCCGCAGTCATCGGTTTTGTGACACATGGCCCTATACGCTTAGTTCGTACGAATACATGGATTAAACTAGTGAATACAATAGCAAGTGTTGGAGGAGCAACGTTACAATTTTATTATTTCAGATGGATATATCCTAAAGAAAAAGTTTATATGTTACTTTCAAACAAAAAAAGTCTGCAGTTTGCTTGCAAAATTTTTGTTGCTATATTTTTATACGTATTTATTATGGCAAATATAGATAATAGTGAACAAGTTGATGCAACCCGAATTGCTATACTTCATATGAAAGTCGGCGTTGTAAGTACAATAGGTATACAGCTTGCTATTGTGTATAGCTATTTATTCGCACAACTACAAATGGAGCTTGAACAGTTTGAACTGTATAAATCGTTAGTTGCTGAAGAAGAAGAACGCATAAAAACTTTGAATGCTACAGTTTATAAAGACAGCTTTACAGATTTATTTTTGCGTGACGTGGGAATTGAACGTATTAACTTTTATAAAGAGCATAACATCAACTTTTATGTTTGCTTTATAGATATGGACGGTCTTAAAACAGTAAACGATACATTTGGACATACCGAAGGCGATTACTATATATTAAAAGTTGTTGACATATTAAAGCGATATTTTGCCGATGCACTAGTATGTCGACTTGGTGGTGATGAATTTTTAGTTGTTGGTGCTGAGGACGACAAGTTTAAAGCTATGCAAAGCACTTTAGCAGTGTATGGTGATGTCAATATTCTTAGTAAACAAGACGACAAACCTTATGATACATCAATAAGTTATGGCATTGTAAACATTGATGAAACAGATGGTTTGGATACCAATGCACTTGTAGGTCTTGCTGACCACCGAATGTATACATTCAAAAAATCACAAAATAAAGTTAGAAATGTAAAACAAATTAGACGTTAGGAGTAACAAAATGAGATATGAAATAATCGGACAAATTTCACCTATAATAAATGTAACGCTTGATGAAGGCGAGCAGCTCCGCACCCAAAAAGGGGCAATGATATGTATGGACGGCACAATGAGAATGGATACTGAAGTTGGTGATGTCGGAAAAGCATTCCAAAGATATTTAACTAAAGAAAACGTTTTCTTAAATATTTTTACGGCACAAGCACATAATTCTCAAATCTCATTGTCCTCAACATTCCCTGGAGAGATTCTGGACATTGAAATGGACGGAGATATCGCTATTATGGCACAACAAACAGCGTTTTTGGCATCAACTACAAATATTGATGTAAGCGTTGGATTTACTAAAAATTTGGGAGCAGCATTTTTTGGCGGTGAAAGCTTTATGTTACAAAAAATTCAAGGTGAGGGCATGGTTTTTTTAGAAACAGCAGGCAATGTTGTTACAAAAGAACTAGATGACGGAGAAGTTTTATATGTCGATACATCAAATTTAGTTGCTTTTACTGAAGATGTTGCTTTTGAAGTTCAAGCCTCTAGGGGATTTAAAAATATACTTTTTGGGGGCGAAGGATTATTTCTAACAAAGATGACAGGCCCGGGATTCGTTTGGGTTCAAAGCGTAACTCTTGATGAATTTGCCGAACGCTTGCAACCGTACTTAAAAACTATCCAAGTCCAAACCCCTCCAAATAGTTCATCAAACAACAGCACTGGAGTATCACTTAAAACGCTGATGGATATGGCTAGACGTGATTAATAAAACCCCCCCAAATGTAATTAAAATCATTAAGGGGGGGGTGTTTGACTCTCTTGCTTTAATTTGCTAAAGCATTGTAATTTAGTGTTTAATTTTGATTTTCTCATTGCTCACAATAGGCAAATGTATATAAAAAGATGTACCTTTGCCTTCTTTACTTTGCAAAAATATTTCTCCACCCATTTGAACAGCAAGTTTTTTTGCAATTGTAAGCCCGATACCACTGCCAGCATACTGCTCACGGCTTTTATCTCCTCGATACATTCTATCAAATATATATTTTTGATCTTCTTTGTTAATACCAATTCCTGTATCTTTCACTTCGATTATTACAAACTTTCCTTTAATTTCGGTGCGAATACCAACACTTCCTTGGTGAGTAAATTTGAAAGCATTTGATAATAAATTAGTCATTATTTGTCTAAATCCGTTTGTATCTATATTTACGATTGTATTTACCGTTTTCGTTATATTTAAGTTATATTCCATTTCCGACTCAATTGCTTTAATATTAAAATTATTATATACATCAGTAAGTTCTTTGTTTAGATTTACATGTGCTAATTCACACGGCTCTGCAGACTCCACACCTTTAAGCTTATCCAAATTACTAAGCAACGTACTAAATCGCACAACTTCTTTGTGTAATGCAAGCATTTGTTCTTCGTCTGTTGGATAAATGCCATCAATCATTGCTTCTAAATTACTTTGCAAAACGTGAAGTGGAGTTCTAATTTCATGAGACACGTCCGATATTAATTTTTTTCTTGTTTGATCTTCTTCTTCAAGACGCTCCGCTAGGTTATTTATACTATATCTCAATGTCTCGATTTCATGTATTTTGCTACGATTTAAATATCTATATTCATAGTTACCTTTTGCAAGCTCGATAGATGCCTCAGAAATAGCGTATATTGGCTTAGAAAACATTCTAGTTAAATATAAGGCAACCAATATTGACGAGCCCATAGTTATTAAGACTGTCATATGAATGCTACTATTTATTTTTGCTTGAAAATCTGTATCTTCAATCGTAAACAAAAATAATGGGAAGTATCCAACTTGCACGTAAGCAAGAATTTCATCATTTCTTATTACAGGTATTTCAATTTCTATATATTCAAGTGAGTCCACAAAATCTGGAGGCATAGGAGCTGAAAAATTTTTGTCTCGATAAATTTCTGCTACTAGATCAGTTTTAGATACACCATAAATATTATTTCTCTTGTCATCTTGTATCATAATCGCACACTTACTAACTGTAAAATGCGAGTAAATATTTTGTTTAACAGTATCTTTAATTGTTATATTTCCGTTATAATCTCCCACCACTTTATTTGCAATACTCATAGCGATGTATTCCACATTTGATTCCAAATAAGTTTCAAACTCATAATACATAGTTGTATTTATGACTATTCTTACCAACATTACAATAATCAAACCTGTCCCTAAAAATAGTGCGAACATTTGCTTTCTTAACGAAATCATGCCACATCTCCGTCAAGCTTATACCCTACTCCACTTACAGTTTTTATAAATTTCGGATGTTTTGTGTCCTCCTCAATTTTCTTACGCAAATTTTTTATATGCACGTCAATAGTTCTATCAAACCCATCAAACTCAATCCCCATAACTGCCTCAATCAGTTGCTCACGACTGTATACACGGCCTGGTGAATTCGCAAGATGCAACAATAAATCAAATTCATTAGGCGTTAAGTTTATAGATTGATTGTTTAATTTTACAAGTCGTTCTTCTGGATATATTTTCAAATTACCTTTATCAAACATCAATACATCTTTATTGTTTTCTCTATCTTTTCTTTCTCTAAGTGCATTGACCCGTGCAACAAGCTCTCTTGGGCTTACAGGTTTAACTAAATATTCATCCGCCCCAATTGAGAAACCGTCAATTTTATTATCTAAAGTTCCTTTAGCAGTTAGCATCACTATATAGACATTTGATTTTTCTCTCATTCGTCTACAAAGCTCCTCCCCTTGAATATCCGGTAACATTAAATCTAATAACACTACATCAATTTTGTTATCAATAAAAGCATTATATCCATCTATTCCATTATAATGTGTAAATACACTATACCCTTCTTTTTGTAAATATTTGGTCACAATATCCGCTACACGTTGCTCATCTTCTATCATTAATATATTCATATTTATCACCTCATTTAGTTGTTTTATCAATTATAAATTATTTTTGTGAAGAAACAGTAAAATTATGCCGATATACTTATAGAAATATATATAAAATAGCTAATTGTATTATTGTACATTTTGCTTTAAAATGGTAATAGGTTTATCTAAATTCAGATAAATTTAGAAAAAGGGGGAATAAATTATGACTTATGCATTTCAAACTAAGGATACACTGCTAGAATTTATTCAATTAGAAATTATAACTACCGCTGAAGCAACAACTTTACTAAATTGTTCACGACAATACTTAGACGAGTTGGTTAATAAAGGAAAGTTGACCCCAGTCAAATCAATAAATAGAGTTAGATTATATTGGAAAGATGATATTTTATCGTTGCATAGAAACAGAGGGGCATAAGCCCCCTTTTTTATTATCTATTCAAAACAACTTCCACCTATAAATTCTCTAAGCAGTGAATTTTGTGGCACTAAGTCTGCATCTATTCCTACAAAATATTGTAAAAATTGCAACAGCCTTCTCGCATCAGCATAATAATCCGAATCTCTCTCTATTGTGAATAATAATGCTTCCGCCTGTTGTCTAAGAACTGGTAGCTCATATATAAGTGTAGTATTGAAAAATACATCTGCTTGTTCTTGAAACGGAAAAATATTTTTTGATTCGCCCTTTTTAACTGAATCCCATCTTGATAACGTTTGTTCAGGTGTAACACCTCTATAGCGATTATCTCTAATTATTCTACGAATAAGTCTAACATCTGTCGTTGGTATTCTATTTGTATAATCTACGTTAAGTGCAGTCAAAGCACTTACATAAATTTTGAATTTTTGTTCACTATCAACACTATAACTTGCTTTGTCATTAAGAGCGTGTATCCCTTCAACAATTAACACATCATCTTGTTCTAGTTGAATAAAATTACCTTTTAGTTCACTTTTACCCTGCTTAAAATCAAAAGTAGGAATTTCAACTTTTTTACCATCTACTAGTGCCGAAATATGTTCATTAAATAATTTTGTATTTACAGCATCAATACTTTCAAAGTCATATTCGCCATTTTCATCAAGAGGTGTAAACTCTCTATCAACAAAATAATCATCCATTGAAATAAGCTTTGGTGTAATTCCAAACACTTTTAGATGTATAGCCAATCTTTTTGCAAATGTCGTTTTACCAGACGAAGATGGTCCTGCTATTAGTACAACTTTACGGTTTTTAAAGTATCTAATGCGGTCGGCAATATCAGAAATTTCTTTTTCATGTAATGCCTCAGAAATTTGTACAAGTTCCTGCGTCTTTCCTTCAATAATCTTTTTGTTTAAGGAATATATTACGTCTACCCCCAACATTCTTGCCCAATTTTTAGCTTCTCTAACCGTTTTAGAAAGCTTTGGTAAATTAGCTACATTTATGTCATTTGGAAGTTGTAATATAAAACCTTCCTCATAGCAATATAAATCAAAAGATTTAATTACACCTGTTGATGGCACCATCTCAAAATAGTCACGAACTCCTTCAAGGTCATACGTTTCTATAACGCTATTTGTATTGTATTTAAGCAATTCTTTTTTATCACGTTCACGCCCAAATACAATCATAGCATCTTCCAAACTTAGTACTTCTTTTTTTACAGGCACATTAGCGTCTATAATTTGTTGCATTTTAACTTTTATTCTCTCTACATTTTCTGGTGTCGCTAAACCTGGTGTTCTAAATTCGCAAAAATATCCCCCTGCGATACAATTGTTTATAAATATTTCTTCATTAAACAGCTTCCTTACAGCAACTACTAAAATAAGAGTTGCTGTTCTTTGATAACTTCTGTCATTACTCATGTTTTCCCACCTCTTTATTTTTAGGCTAGGCTAAATACTTCTGCGTCAATTTTTGTGCATACTACCTCAACATCAATGTTATTTTCAATATACTCTTTAAGATATGGTATAGCTATTTGTTCGCTTGCATAATGCCCAACGTCTAACACAACTAGACCCTTACTTATAGCGTCTTGTGCTTCATGAAACTTCATATCGCCTGTAATAAATACTTGTGACACAGCCGCTGCCTCTCCAATAAGCGTACTCCCACTACCTGAACACACCGATATAGTTTTAATAGGCTGATTAGTTGTTCCTATTAATCTAAGGTGATTTATTCCAAAACACGATTTCACTTTTGATATAAGTTCATCTAATGTAATTGGTGTAGTCATTCCAAACCTACCAAGTCCATATTTATGTTCCGTATACCCAAAATTATTAAGCACTTTTGTTCCAGTAATATTAAGCCTCTTACATATTATGTCATTTATACCTCCAAATGCACTATCAAAGTTAGTATGCATTGAAATTACAGAAATTTTATTCATAATTAGCTTTCTTATATTACGTCCAATTGGCGTGTTATAGTCAATCTTTTTGAATGCAGAAAATATAAATGGATGGTGTGTTACTATGCAATCAACTTTTTTCTCAATCGCTTCATCAACAATGGCATCATTAATATCTAATGCACACATTATTTTTGACACTGGTTCATCATCAGCACCGATTAACACTCCAACGTTATCCCAACTTTCAGCTATATTTACAGGTGCAAGATATTCCAATTTTTCCATAACATCTTTTACTGTATACATGTTTTTCTCTCCTTTATAGAATTTTATATTGTCGGCAACTATTATTGTATAATATTTTCCGCTATCTTCTATTTGATGTTTTGCTACAAGTTTAAATCCAATATTTGTTACAAACTTGACAACTTCATCTTGTGCAGTGTGTGGGGACAAAATCAATTTTTGTGCATTTTGAACTATATCAAGTCCAGCTGTTAAAATATCTTGTATGACGTATCCCCCCATACCTGCTATAATTATAGTTTGTATATTATCTGTTAAATATATACTACTCAGTCCATCTCCAAGTCTTATATCTACATTTGATAAGTTTTGTGTATTTCTTCTGGCGTTTTCTAGCGGTCCAGCATTTTTATCACTTGCGATAATATATTCAACTTTGTTGCTAAGATATGCTGGAATATGAGCGTGGTCAGTACCTATATCCGCAAGTCTAGTTCCTTTAGGTACATAACTTGCTATTATTTGTAGTCTATTTGATAATTTCATCTTTTGTACACACCTTCTTATTCCAAATAATCTTTAAGTTTTTTGCTACGACTTGGGTGTCGAAGTTTTCTTAGTGCTTTAGCCTCAATTTGTCTAATACGTTCACGAGTCACACTAAACTCTTTGCCTACCTCTTCTAGAGTGCGAGCTCTACCATCGTCTAATCCAAATCTAAGACGCAATACTTTTTGTTCACGCTCTGTAAGTGTATCAAGCACTTCTATAAGTTGTTCTTTTAACAAAGTAAAAGCTGCTGCTTCGGCTGGTGCAGGTGCATCATCGTCAGGAATAAAATCACCAAGACTTGTATCTTCTTCTTCCCCGATAGGAGTTTCTAAAGCAACAGGCTCTTGCGATATTTTCATAATATCCAGTACTTTGGATACAGTCATTTCCATTTGTACAGCAATTTCTTCAGGTTGAGGTTCACGCCCAAGTTCTTGAAGAAGTTGTCTTGAAACACGCATAAGTTTGTTAATCGTCTCAACCATATGAACTGGTATTCTTATTGTACGAGCTTGGTCAGCAATTGCACGTGTTATTGCTTGTCTAATCCACCAAGTTGCATATGTGCTAAATTTATAACCTTTACGATAATCAAACTTTTCAACTGCTTTAATAAGTCCCAAGTTTCCTTCTTGGATTAAGTCTAAAAACAACATACCACGTCCAACATAACGTTTTGCTATACTTACAACTAAACGTAAGTTTGCTTCTGCAAGACGCTTTTTCGCCTCCGAGTCACCTTCCTCCATACGCTGTGCTAATCGTATTTCTTCTTCGGCTGATAACAAAGGAACTTTCCCTATTTCTTTTAGATACATTCGTACAGGGTCATCAATGCTAATTCCTTCTGGCAAACTAAAATCTATTTCCTCATCTTCTACTGGGTTTTCGATTTCAATCATATCGCCTATTATATCTATACTCTGTGACTCTAAATATTCATACACTTGTTCTATTTGTACTGGTTCAAGTTCTAATTCTCCAAAAGCGTCGCTAATTTCTTTTTGCTCTAATACTCCATTTTTGTCACGAGCTAATTGCAAAAGTTGGTCTAGCTTAATTTTAAATGTCAGTTTTTGTTGTTGTGCTTCTTCTTTCAATATACTCAATCCTTTCTCTGTCTACTATTCTAACCATTTATAACAGCAATATTCAATTTCTTAAAATCCTGTCTAGC
>LNZQ01000095.1 GCA_002007315.1 Epulopiscium sp. Nele67-Bin004 | reverse complement strand
TGTTTATCATGAGCATGGGTATGTAGATCTGTAACTGTGTCCAGAAGCTCCACAGGCCGCTCTGTCAGTCCACAAAAATTGCCTCTTTGGCGGCCACAGTTTTCGTCCTAGGAGATGGATGTCTGTCATGTTTGCTGAGATGTTGCTCTGTTCAAAAACTGGTGGATTTCTGTTTCATCACGGAAAAAGTGCTTCAATGGGAGTTGGCCATTTTGAAATGGTCTTCAAATTCTCTGGTTAATGTCAATCAACTATATAGTGCACTATAAAATACCCACAATGCACAGCAAACTTCAGTGTACATCAAATGTACCTGCACTTTACTCCTGTATACCACAATGCAATGCGGTTGTGTATTTCTGAGAGAGAAGAGGAAGTAGTTGGAAAGCCATTAGGGTTTGCTAACCTTAGTTAGCATGTTAGCTAATAGAAGTTGGTCTGCGAATTAACCAAAGACGTCTTAATAAACGCCTGAAGCGAGTTTGCCTTCGCCTCCATCTGTGCCAAAACAAAAGCTTTACCCAAAGTAGCAAAACATTGAGAGGAATTGTATTCTAACAGCTTTAGCCACGATAGCTTAATTAGCCGTTAGCTTGTGAGTTTTTGAACTATTACAGTTATTGTGGGCTATTACAGCTTGCAATTAGGACTCACGATCAGGACACAGGACCATAGCTGACAAAACAAACATCCACATCATTGAAATTTCACCAGTTTATTTGTGATCTAACATTGAAAACACTACCATGCAACATCAAAACAACCCATACTTTTCAAAGCTGCACTGCAAGTGTGCTCAGTTTGTTTACATGATGCTGGGCGCGCCCACTTGCGTCACACGAATATCCAGCACATCTACTGATGCTATGATGTGTGGAAAATCTCTATGTAGTGTTCAGTCATTCCCTATATAGTTCACATGATATATAGTACACACTACACAGGGAATAGTGAGTGAGTGAGTGAATGAGTGAATGATTTCAAACACAGCTGTGGACATGCACAAGATTTAGTGGAAAGGTGGGTCATGAGTCAAAAGACAGCTGATTAACTGTTTGGGGAAAACTGGCAAAAAGGGGGCGTGGTAGTGGGAGTGGCTTGTAACAAAAAGGCACATAATTTCTAAGCGGATTTATGTAACATTGCCAAGTTTTGTAGAAACATGAAAACAAACACAAAAACATTTGTGAAGAGATCTGAGTGCCTCAGATCACTTCACAAATGTTAAACTTGGATCGCCAAACTGGCCAGAGGGACACCTTTTTTCCACAACCAAGCAGCACTCCATGCATTTTGTTTTTTGACTGAAAACACTAAAACATGTTCATTGGGCATGGCTTACCCTGCCTGCGTACTTGTTTGAATTTATCTTTCAAACAAGTGCACAGTATTTTGCATTCCAACATTTTTAGCTGCTGATCTCAAGTATTGCAAATTTGCGCTTGTTAATGTGAAACTCACTGCTGCCCCATTTACAATTGCCAAAATGATGATAAATGACCAAGTGCATTTAATGAAATAAAACTGTGCTGCAGTTTGCTCAGCTGCTGAGCTCTTCTGCACTTCTCATGTTTATTCATTTATCATAGAAATGGAATCAAAAGGTGTTAGCGTAGAGACTGGAGACAAGAAATAATTCCATTTTTGTTTGTGTACAGATTTAATTAGCAAGATACATTGTGCTTGTGAGCTCTAGAGTTACTGATAGATGGAGTGTTCGAGCTCTGAAGCGAGCCAGCTGTTTGCTTTTAGTCCTTATGCTAAGCTTAATTAGTAGCCTCCTTGTGTTCCCAGGGTTTTAAGGCCAGTGGCTGTACTTTTTTTAGTCTGGCTCTAACATATTGTGTTTTAAACATAATAACTAGGGCTGTCAATCGATTAAAAAAAATTAACTAATTAATCGCACAATTTTCTGTAATTAATCGCGATTAATCGCATTTTCCTAATGAGGCTTAATGGTTATTTATTTATGGAAAATCATGGAATTAATGTAGACACTGAAAGTATATTTAAAATTTAAATTCAAAGACATTTTTAACTTTGATATAAAACATTAAAATTAGACACGTATATAGTTTTATTTGTAGAAATTTTCAATGTGTAAGGTGAAATATATTGTATTTTTTTTCAATATACTTTAAAATAGTATAGTAGGATTAGCAATAATTAAGGATTAATTAAGTAGTAGTTATATTTGAGTATTAAATTAATAGGAGTTGAAAACTAATGAAAAAACGAATAAATAAACTAATAGCGGTATTAGGTATAAGTGCACTATTTAACTTTAGTATATTGGCCTCATACACAGATGTAAGTACATCTCATTGGGCGTATGAGTCGATTATGTACATGCAACAAAACGGTTATATGGTGGGCACAAGCTCGGGAGAATTTTTCCCAAATCAGACAGTAAACTACTTTGAGATGTGTGAAATACTAGCAAAAGTTGCAGGCTATGAAGATGAACAGATAAATCCAGACATGGATGAAACCTTAAAACAACAAATTAGGGATAACTATGAACAACAAATTTCAAAAATCGAGGTATATTCAAATAAATATGTGAGTTGGAGTGTAATAGCAAATCAAGAAATTGCGTATTTACTTGGAAAAGGATACTTACTAGAAAGTGAACTTGAAAATTTTATGGTAGCAGATGCAAATGGAAATATGGTACGTGCAACTGTAAAGAAAGAAGACTTAGCAGTAATACTTGTACGTATGTTACATAAAGAAGTTACAGCACAAAATGATTATGTTGAAGGTGCATTTTCTGATGAAGACAAAATTGAAGAGTACAAAAGACCACATGTAGCATATCTAAAATCGATTGGGATTATCCAAGGTGATGGAAATGGCGAATTTGGAGCAGGTACAAATGTAACTCGTGCAACTATGGCGAAGATGACCGCTGATGTTGCAGAACTTATGGAGCTAGACAACCCCCCAACAAATTCAGAGAATGCAGCTCTAAATGATGCAACTGGAGAAATGATTAACAATGCTATAATAAGCAAAATGTTAAACAAAAGCAATACAGAAAAATATGTTTTGGTGGAATTTGAAGATGGGAACACAAGTTTTTACTCTATGTCAAATGCCATAACAATTTTAGATGAAGATAGCAATGTTATAGACGTAGACAACTTATCGATAGGCACAAAAGTTGATATTATAGTAGAACTTATTGGAAGTTCTGAATATATAACAACTATGAAAGTATTAAGTGGCACAACTGTGGATGATGAAGCAATACCAGATGGTGTGCTAAGTAGACATCAAGGTGAAGTTACTCGTGTTGAGCGTACAGGATCGGTTACAATACAAACAGCAGATGAAACGTTGACATATTTAGTAAACGACAAAGCTAGTATAAATTTGATTGATGAAAAAGGTGACTTCTTTGATATAGAAGTTGGGGATAATGTTATTATATATGTGCAAAATAGTTATATAATGGCTGTGGATATTGATAAATATGCATATCCAGATGAAGACTCTGTTCACACTGTCAATAGCTTGTATGTGCAATCTATACTAAAAACTAGAGATGAGTATTTGCTTGCTGTTAGAGATGGTAGTGACATAGAAATATATAGCGTAAGTTTTGATGCAATTATAACAAGAGATGGTGAACCATCTTCTATGACATCGTTAAAAGTTGGTGATAGATTATCTCTTGAAGTAGAAAATGATATAGTGATATCAGCAACGGCAGTAAGTGAGCAACTTCAAGTTACAGGAACATTACAAGCAATTGCAATTAAATATGAGCCTGAAATAACAATACTTGTAGACGGTGAAGAAAAAACTTTTATTGTAACTCAAAATTCTAGCCTTTATGATGATGAAATCAATCAAGTTATAGGTGTTATGGATTTGGAATTATACAGTACAGTTACTATAACTGCAGACAGTAGCGAAATAAAAACATTAGAAGTAGACTCGTATCCAAGAGCTTTAAGATATAAAGGTGTTATTCAATCGGTATCAAAATCGGGTGATAGTATAGAAGTGCTTGTTGAATATGACATGCTTACAGATACAAGTATGTTTATGAAAGATATAAGTATTCCTACAACTACAAATGTTATAATTCACGGACGTGAGTCGATTAGGAGCAGATTGGAAGCGGGTATGGAAGTGCTTATAACGTATGAAGCTTATGCAGATATGGTTCCTAAGGAAGTTTTTGTCTTAGACTAAAAAGGAGGATGTATGGCAAAAGTTAAGAGCAAAAAAGTTATATACTTGAACGGGAGAAAAAAAACCAACAATTTTAGGAAAAATAGTGATATACAAAAAATAGGAGTAGTTGCAGGAGCAATTATACTAGGATTAATATTTGCTTTTTGGCCTAATGGTTATATGGTTACGATTGGTGATGCAACGGTAGGGGCTGTTGAGTCGCAAGATATTATTGAAAAAAGTTTGGAGGCAGTCATTGCAGGACTGTCTCAAACTTACAATACAAATGTAAAATTAACATCAGAAGATGATATTTCAATGTCACGAACTAGGGTGACAAACAGAAACAAAATAACAACTAATTATTTGATGACATATATGCGAAATAATATGGACTTTGAACTCGAGTTTAAGGAATTATATGTTGATGGTGAAAAAATAGGAATTATTGAATCTGAAGAAATGTTAGATAATTTGCTTAAAAATCTAACAAAAGAATACTATGGAGATAGTACTATAAAAACTGAATTTGCAAATGATATAAGGCTTGAAGCTATATTCGCAAAAGAAGATGCATTAATATCAATGGAAAAACTTATGGATATCGCAACTCAAACAACACCTGCTGATGTTGAATATGAAATTAAAGCAGGGGATACTCTATGGAGTGTTGCAACCTCGCTAGGCATAACAATTGCTGAGCTAGTTGATGCAAATGAGGGGCTTACAGAAACAAGTCGTATAGTAATAGGAAAAACATTAAATGCGGAAGTGCAAATTCCAAAGATTGATGTTGAACGTGTTGAATAAATTTGGGCACTTGGGGAATGCTAACTAGTAAATGAGGTGTTTATAATGGCAAAGATAGTAGTAGTAGAAGATGAAAAAGCAATTTCAGACATTATAAAATATAATTTGGAAAAAGAGGGCTATGATGTTAAGGTTGCATATGATGGAGTTGCAGGACTTGAACTAATAGAAGAAACAGACCCAGACATAATTTTATTGGACATAATGATGCCAAAAATGGATGGGTTACAAGTTTGTAAAAAAGTTAGACAAACAAAAAATATGCCAATTATAATGCTTACAGCAAAAGCAGAAGAGATTGATAAAGTTGTGGGGCTTGAAATTGGTGCAGATGACTATATTACAAAACCATTTGGAATGAGAGAACTAATAGCACGAGTAAAAGCTAATCTACGTCGTGTTATACAAGAAGTTCAAATTGAAAGTGAAAAAAAATCAACTGATGCAAATATTGTGGAAGAGGGCAACTTGCAAATAAACTTAGAAAAATATGAAGTTATGAAACGTGGTCAAGTTATAGAGTTAACTCTACGTGAATTTGAGCTGTTGAGATTTCTTGCAACCCAAAAAGGAAAAGTGTTTTCTAGAGAGACACTTCTTGAAAAGGTATGGGGGTTTGAATATTTTGGAGATGTTAGAACAGTAGACGTTACTGTAAGAAGACTTAGAGAGAAGATAGAAGACGAACCAGCAAAGGCGACATATGTACTTACAAAGCGTGGTGTGGGATACTATTTTAGAGGATAATAGATGAGAGTGAGTATCCAGTGGAAAATTATAGGTATATACCTAAGTATTGTATTAGTAATTATGATTGCAAGTGGTAGTTTTATTATTTTAAAAATTGAAGACCAATATTTTAAACGAGCAAAATCGTCAATTGAATCTACGGCAATTTCTGTAAGAGACTTGTTGTGGATTGAGGGTGTGTTAGACTTTGAAAGTGATAGAGAAAACATGGTTGACACACTAAAAAACTTGATTAATGTAAATGAAGATATTGATATATACATTTTAGATGGAAATGGGTACGTTCAAATTGCATTGGGTAAAGCTTTTATGCGTGGTGATTACGTACCAACAAATCATGCAAACGGGTTTTCAGGCGTTGTAAATAGAACACTTTCTTTAGGAGTTGCAACAACGACAGATTGGCAATATTTTGTGACCGATAAGCAAAGTACTGTTGAACATGCATTGCCTATAAAAAGCAATTCAGAAGAGATGTATGCGATTATATATGTGATAACAAGTACCGCAGAAATTTATAACAATGTTGATGAAGTTATGAGCACACTTGGGATGGGAACAATGCTGGCACTTGCGTTAGCAGGTGTATTTAGTGCGATGTTTTCAAGAATGATTACTCAACCAATAAAGGCACTAACAACAAGTGCAAAAATGTTGGTTGAGGGTGCGTTTCAAAAAATACCAATAGCGTCCAATGACGAAATAGGACAACTTACCCAAAGTTTTAATTTTATGGCATTTGAACTTAGACGCAGCATGCTTGATATGTCTAGTGAAAAAAATAAGCTTGGGAGAATTCTTGAAAATCTTGCAGATGGAGTTATGGCATTTAATCGTCAAGGGGTGTTAATACATGCAAACTCTGTTTGTTATGATATGTTAGGAGAAACAAAAATTGACCATAGATTTGACTATATATTTCCGAAGTATGGATTAAATATTTCTTTTGACTCAATTATGTCAAATAGTATTAATAACAAAGGTATACTGATGGAATTTGATGACAAATATATCAATTTACACTTTGCTCCATATGAAAGTAGTCATGGCGATATAGAAGGACTAACAGTCGTGATGCAAGATGTCACTTCTCAACAAAAGTTAGACCAAATGCGTAAAGATTTTGTTGCAAACGTCTCGCATGAACTTAGAACACCGCTTACAACTGTAAAAAGCTATACTGAAACATTGCTAGGCGGTGCAATTGAAGATAAAGATTTGGCACTAAATTTTTTAAGTGTTATGGAAAAAGAAACAGATAGAATGACAAACTTAGTACAAGATTTACTTGAGCTATCTAGAATAGATAATAAACAAATGAGCCTTACAAGGCATGTGGTTGATGTTGGTGAGCTTATAGAAGAGACTGTTGAGGCACAGCAACTTCAAGCAAGCATGAAAGGTCATAAAGTGATTTTAGACTATGTAAGAAGAGACGATTATTTGATTGAGGGAGACAGTTCTAGACTACGACAAATTTTCCACAATATAGTATCAAACGCAATAAAATATACTCCAAACTCGGGCAAAATTGTAATAAAATTATTGCATCAAGATAGCAAAGTGATAATAAAAATCACTGACTCTGGAATAGGAATTTCAAAGCAAGATTTAGAACGTATTTTTGAACGATTTTATCGTGCGGACAAAGCAAGGTCACGCCAGATGGGTGGCACAGGACTTGGGTTGTCCATTGCAAAAGAAATGGTTGAGTTACATGGGGGCACAATTGAAATAAATAGTGCACTTGGTAGAGGAACAGAAGTTACTATGACATTTAGCCGACTTGAATTGGATTTTGATTGATAACTGTAAACTAATAGTTAGTATGTTGTAATATGAATGTAACACAATTATTATATAATATAATCAGACCAATAATTTACGAAAGGGGGAGGCTAGATTGAAAATAGAAAATTATATTTATAAACTGATTATTATAAGTTGCTTTTTTGTTTGTTCTTCAAATGTTTTTGCGTCAGAAATCACAAGCAGTGATATAACTGAGGCAATAAATACATTATCTGTTGTTAGTATAGATGAGTCTGTTTTATTTGAAGAAGATGAGTATGTTAGAATTGCAAGGCCTATAATAACAGATAAAAGCTTAGTTACTACGTTTGAAAGTCAGATAAATATGATGGGTGAAGCTCGTGAAGGTACATTAATTGCTATTACTGTATATCAAGGTGAAGATGTGTTAAATATATATGACCTTGAACCAGTTGGAGCAACACAAACATTTAATCAACTTATTGAACTTGGTGATAGACATAACGTAATAATAGTTTCGTATATGCATGAGGCTGATGAAGTTAACTCTCATATACAACTTGAAATATACAGACAGCCAGATGAAAACAAAGCATTACTTAAAAACTTCATAATCAGTACTACAAGTGACTTGCCAGATGGACTAGTAGAAAAAGCTGATTCAATTGAACAAGAAATAACTATGATGTTGGAGATTAATTAGTAAATGAACAAGATAGTCATTTTAGGAATTTTGATTGTAGCTAGCATATTGCAGACTATGGGGCTATGGACAGGGGGAAAAATGCCTTGGTATAGCCTCGTTGGCGTGCAAATGGATAATACATTATATCCAATAACACCAGAAAGTATATGGATAAATACTGGGGGGAAATATACAAAAGCATATCGTATAACTGATAGTCAAAATGAATATGATGCGATTAGTTCACAACTTCAAGAAGCACTGTTAAGCTACAACAATTTTGAAGAACTTGGGTATAGTATGGGAGATTGGCAAGATATATTGACACAAAAGGGAATTATATATCAATACAGTATTCCTGTAACAATTGATGAGATTGTTGGGAAGAGCGTGCCGTTACAATATAACTATAAAATAGACTCTGTGTTAATTAAGTTTGACGAGTCGAGTGCATCACAAACTGCAATTTATTTAATAAATGAGATTAATGAATATTATTTAGAAGTAATATTACACAACAGAGATTACGATTTTAACAAAATTTATTCTATGTTTGAGATAGATAATGATAACAATAATGTTATACAATATCAACCTAGCATTACAGATATAAAAAGCCAGTTTATACGAGGCAATGTTTTTTTAGCAAATACAAGCGAAGCAATACCATTAAAATATACACCTATTATATTTAAAAATGATTTGATTGATACAGCAAATCAAATGATAGCTTTAGAAGGCTATGTAGACCAATTTTTTGAAAAGCCTATAATGAAGGAAACAAAAGTTTTATTTGGTGGAACGATAGAATTTACTGAGCCACTAAAAAGTATTGTACGATATAACAACAGTGGAGTGATACAATATATAAATTTGGTCAGCGGAAACACAACTAATCCAATGACTAGGATTGAGGGGTATGATATAGCAGTAGATTTTATAGAAGAAACTCAAGCGATTTCACCCTCTATAAAAGAAAACTTATATTTAAGCAACATAAATATTGACCAAGGGGCGTATGTATTTGAATTTGACATAATATATGAGGGTCATAAAGTTAATATAGGAACAAATATGCAACGAAAACTGGATATAACATCGGCTATAACAATCAAAGTAAAAGATTATAGAGTTGTTGAAGGTAAGTGGATAACTTATAATATTTATCCAGATTATGTTTCGGGGACTCGCCTAATTTCAGAAGGTTATGCTTCTCCAATTGATAGGATGTATAGTAACCTGCGTAGCTTAGGGGTAGAGCAACCTATATTTGACAGTGTGGAGTTAATATATGTGTTAGAAAACAGTAATAGTGTTATAAATTTAAATTGGGGAGTACAATATGAAGGAATTTGGTATGTTCCTTAATCAATTAGAAAGAAGGGCTGTTTTTGGACGGTAATAAAGCACTAAATTATCTATTAATAATCTTTTTAATACTAAACATTTGCCTAGGGTTTGGAAATTATCAAAAATATATTGCAATATATAGGTTAAGTGAGGATAGTATAAATAAAATAGTAGATTTTTTAGAGTCAGAAAATATATTAATTGATACTGAATTACCAAAACAATACATGCCAACCAACACTGTATATATAACCCCAATAGATATGGGGGTTGAACATAGAGAGTTTATAGTTGATGCTGTTTTTGGAAGTAGCCGTGAAGGTGTAACAATTACTGAGCAAGCTGATGGCACATCTTATA
>LNZQ01000094.1 GCA_002007315.1 Epulopiscium sp. Nele67-Bin004 | reverse complement strand
AAATGTATTATAATACTATAGTTGTTGGAAGCGGACCAGCTGGATTATTTGCTTCAGCACAATTAGCCAAATACGGAATAAAAATTTTGTTAGTAGAAAAAAATCAACAATTGGGCAAAAAACTTTTGGTGTCAGGTAGTGGACAATGTAACTTTACACACGCAGGTAAAATTGAAGATTTTTTAGATAAATATGGGGATAATGCAAAATTTGTAAAACGAGCTTTATTTGCATATGACAACAAAAAAGTATTACAATTTTTTAGAGAAAACGGAATACAAGAAGAAGTTATGGACAACGGAAAGGTGTTTCCTAAAAGTAAAAATAGCCAAGACATAGTGGATACATTAGTTAATGTAAATAAAATGTATGGAACTACTATTAAAAACAATACTAAAATAATAAATATTACTTATTGTGACGAAATGTTTTCAGTTATTACGCAAAATGGAGAAACATTTTTATGTACAAATTTAATAATAGCAACAGGTGGTTGTAGTTATCCTCAACTTGGAACAACGGGGTGGGGCTATGAAGTGGCAAAAATATTTGGTCATAAAATTATACAACCACGCCCAGCACTAACAAATATTGCAATAACAGATAAAAGTTATAAAGTTTTAAGCGGAATTTCATTAGAAAATGTACAAATGACTATAATGAAAAACAACAAAAAACTTAAAGATAAATATGGAACTTTGTTATTCACACACAAAGGGTTGTCAGGTCCGCTAATTTTAGATGCAACTAGATGGATAGATGCAGGAGACACATTAGTTTTAAATATATTAAATAAACAGTATAGTGAGCTTGAAAAACAACTTGAAACAGAGCTTAGTATTAATGGGAAAATACAAATTGTTACGTATTTAAGACAATTTTCAGTGCCAAAAAGTTTTGTTGACCATATGTTAACGCTGCTTGAAATAGAGCCATCACTATCTTGTGCCAGAGTAAATAAAGCACAGAGAAAATCTTTAGCAAAGCATTTAACGATGTTAGTATTAACAGTTGAAAATGTGGGAGATATTAAAACAGCTATGGTAACATCAGGGGGAGTGCACACAAAAGAATTAAATCCATCAACGTTTGAGAGTAAAAAAGTAAACAATTTATATTTTATTGGTGAAGTTGTTGATGTGGACGGTGATACGGGTGGATACAACATACAAATGGCTTTTTCGATGGCTTATTGTTGTGCAACCGCAATAGAACAAAAAATAAAAAAAGATTAGAATGCTAAAATTATTCTAATCTTTTTTTATTTATATTTTTATGAACAACACACAAATATTTACATATATTATATATAGGGGAAGTTTGATTTTAGTAGGGAGGAATAAAATGCGGTTAGAATTGTTATTAATTATGTTTATGATAGGATTTTTTTGTTACAATTTTGTATTTTTCAGTTATTTAAATGAAATATTAGTTGTAAAAAATAATAACACAAATATAATATTTAAGCTATCACTTTTAAATGCATTAATAAGTTCGCTTATTAAAATAAACATAACCGAAGTAATAGCAATTTCATATTTATTTTTAATGTTTTTATATTTATGGGAAGTTATTAAGTTTTATGATGAAAATATATTAGTTAAAATAGTGTTTGGTTTAATGACACCGTTGCATCTAATAGCGGGGATGTTTATTGTATCGGGTATTACAGGAATGTTGTTAAATAAAAGTTTACGGTATGTAATAAATAATATGCATATGCTATTGATGGCAGTAATTATCGTATGCACTATATTATCTATATTTATAATGATTTTGTCAAAAATTATTAATATTAAGTATCTGCAAATTTTTGCTACAAAAGTACGAAGACTTAAAATGTTTATTGTATTAGAGTTAATAGTTATTTCGGAATTATTAGTAAGTGCATTGATTTATGAAACAGATGTGAATGTTTATGCATTATCTGCATCATTAGTTTTTGAGGGGATATGTGCAATAGCGATGTTTTATATAGGAATATTTCTGATAGTTGGATTTGAAATAGTTGAAGATTATCAATGCAAAGCACAAGAAAAGTTGTTGGAAAATATGTATCAACATATGGTGATAGGAAAAACAGAGTGTACATTAGAAGTGGATTGTCATACAGGGCGACTTATAAATGTTATTATAGAGGGCAAAGTGAAAAATGACCTTATAGACACGTATTATAGAAAGTTTATAGATAATATTATAGACAATACAGCTCATCCAGATGATAGAGAGTTGCTAATAAATAATCTTAAAATTTATTACATAATGGATTATATCAATTCGGGCATAAATAACTATGAATTTGAATATAGGCAAAAAAATGATGACAATACTTATCATTGGAATAGGGGATACGTTATAGCGGAGAAAGATGAAATAAATACTAGAGCAATTGTAACGATTTGTAACATTCAAGAAGAAAAAGACCTTGAATTTAAAGCTACAATAGATGCTCTAACAGGTTTATATAATAGAGGAACTGTGGAAGAGCTTATAACACGTGAATTACAAAAAAATTGTAATGGTTTATTTATTGTAATAGATATTGATAATTTTAAGCAAATTAACGATACATTTGGTTACAATAAAGGCGATGTTGTGCTTAGAGAAGTAGCTCAAAAAATTAATTGCATATTTAGGAAAGAAGATATAGTTGGTAGAATTGGGGGCGATGAATTTGTAGTATTTTTAAAGATTGGTAACAACCTTGATATTAGTAAAAAAGCTGAACATATTTGTAACCTTATTTATGAAACTTATTACGAGGGATTTAAACAAGTTACAATTTCAGCAAGTATAGGGATTGCACAAACTAAAGATGGTACGTCATTTGAAGAAATTTATAAATTGGCAGATGAAGCGTTATATGAGTCGAAAAAGCGAGGTAAAAATACATTTACAATAGAAAGGTAGGGGGCTTGAGATGAATTTATTAACCCTAAAAATATTATTCACAGCTATTTATTTTGTTCATACGTTAATAATGTTTAAAATTATAGAGCAACCTATGAAACTAAAAGGTGGGAATATTACAAAATTTTTAGTATGTATTATAAATACTGTAACACATATGTATTTATTAGAAACTGTTCCGATGTCAGGATATATACAGTTTCTCATACTATTAACACTTTATGTCACAGAAATATTTATATTTTTTAATGCATCAGTTTTGCAAAAGTTAGCTTTTGGGCTTATACCTATAATTCATATAATGGCGGGCTCATTTATAGTAACTTTTGTGTATGCGACTTATATGAGATTTGATTTTACAAATGTACAATATGGTACAGAATTTTTAATCTCTATTAGAATTGCTGTATGTATTGTAATTTGTTTGTGTGTATTAACAATTTTACGAGTAGCACATAAAAGGCACTGGGATATAATTAAATTTAGCCCAAAAAGGTTGATAGCATTTTTTGTTCTACAAGTATTACAAACAATTCAAATGTTTGTTACATCTATTATGTTTTATCAAGATATATATAGTAAAGTTGCAACAAAAACTTTGTTATGGTCTGCAATGGCAAACTTAGTTATTTTTTACACAGCAATATTTATGATAATCGGAATTGAAATTTTAAAAGACCGTAAAATTAAATTTAAAGCTAAAGAATTAGAAGAAATGTATAAAGATATATTAACGCACAAGGCCGATCATACTATGGAAATCGAGGTGAACGTAACGACAAAAATAATAACAAATTATAGATTTTGTGGTGAATTTCAATCTAATGTAGTTGGTGAAGTATACGACAAGTTTATACGAGATGTAGTGTACACAAGAATTCATCCTGAAGATAGAAAAGAAATGTTAAACTCAATAAGCTCACATGCATTGTTAAAAAACTTGTCGCATAAGACAGAATTTTTTGAGTATGAGTATCGTACATCGGATGCAAATGGAAAGTATAGCTGGTATTTAGCATATTTAAAAATTGAGCGTGACCCAAAAACTAATATTGTGCGAGGGATTTTGGTTGGAAACAACATTCAAGCCGAAAAAGACCTTCAATACAGTGCAACACATGATGCGTTGTCGGGGTTATACAACAAGCGTATGACACAAAAAATTATAGGTAAATGTTTGGAGCAACGTCAAGTAGGGGCGTTATTTATGATAGATATTGATAACTTTAAAGGCGTGAATGATAATTTGGGGCACGACGTTGGGGACGCAGTTATTCAAGAAGTGGCACAAAAATTAAGATATGTGTTTATGGAACAAGATGTCATAGGGCGTGTTGGTGGAGATGAGTTTATGGTGTTTTTGCGAGGCGTAGTTGATATAGAAAGCAAGGCACAGCACATTTGTCATGTTATTAGAAAGACGTATTCGGACGGCGAAAAACAAGTTACAATTTCGGCAAGTATTGGAATAGCAAAAACTTATGCTGGGGCAACATTTGAAGAACTATACAAAAAAGCAGATATGGCAGTCTACGATTCAAAGAGAAAAGGTAAAAATACGTATACGATACAAAAATAAATCTCTTGCAGATATGATAGTCTATATTTCAAAGCAAAAAGGCAAAATACGTATACGATACAAAAATAAATCCCTTGAAAAATGGTAGAATTTGTGGTATCATTTCCTTATTTAATGTAAACAGGAGTGATAAAATGGACTATAATTATACAGCCATAGAAGAAAAGTGGCGAAAAAAATGGCTTGACCAGCCGATAAATGTACCAGCAGAAAACAAAGAAAATTATTATTGTTTAGATATGTTTCCATATCCATCAGGTGACGGGCTTCACGTTGGACATTGGCGTGGATACGTGTTATCAGATGTATGGAGTAGATATCAAATTTTACAAAATAAATACGTGCTTCATCCGATGGGATGGGACGCTTTTGGGTTGCCAGCTGAAAACTATGCAATCGCAAAAAAAATACATCCTGCAATCGCAACAAAAGGCAATATCGCAAACTTCAAAAGACAGCTTGGCGAAATTAGTGCCGTGTACGACTGGGACAAAGAAATAAACACGACTGATCCGAACTATTACAAGTGGACACAGTGGATATTTTTGAAGATGTTTGAAGAAGGACTTGCATATGAAAAAGAAATGCCTATAAATTGGTGTCCAGATTGCAAAACAGGACTTGCAAACGAAGAAGTTAAAGAGGGTACATGCGATAGATGTGGTAGCGTAGTTACAAAGAAAAATTTGCGTCAATGGATGTTAAAAATTACTGCATATGCGGAGCAACTTCTTGCAGATTTGGACGGTTTAAACTGGCCAGAAAAAGTTAAGAAGATGCAGGCTGATTGGATAGGCAAAAGCTATGGGGCGGAAATTGACTTTGACGTTGTTGGAACAGACAAAAAAGTTAAAGTATTTACAACTAGACCAGACACTTTGTATGGAGCAACGTTTATGGTTGTTGCACCAGAAAGTGCACTTGTTACAGAGCTTGTTACGGACGCACAAAAAGCAGAAGTTGAGAAATACGTGTTTGATGCATCAACTAAATCTGCGGTTGACCGTATGACGGACAAAGAAAAAACAGGTGTATTTTTGGGTGCATATGCGACAAATCCGCTTACAGGCAAGCAAGTTCCTATTTGGACAGCAGACTACGTTCTTGCGGACTATGGAACGGGAGCGATTATGTGTGTGCCTGCACATGATGACCGTGATATGGAGTTTGCAGAAAAATTTGGGCTAGAAATTATTACTGTTATAGATGAAGATAACAAAATGGTAAACTCGGACAAATTTAATGGGCTTGATGCAAACAAAGCTAAAGCGGAAATTTTGGATTACCTAGAAACTGAAAATATCGGCAAAAAAACTGTTAATTATAAACTTAGAGATTGGGTGTTTTCTCGTCAAAGATATTGGGGTGAACCAATTCCAATCGTACACTGCCAAAAATGTGGTGTTGTTGGAGCTAAAGAAGAAGATTTACCAATAACGTTACCAGACGTTGAAAGTTATGAGCCAACGGGCACAGGGGAGTCACCACTTGCTGATATAGAGGAGTGGGTAAACACTTGTTGTCCAAAATGTGATGGACCTGCAAAACGTGAAACAAACACTATGCCACAATGGGCTGGGTCATCTTGGTACTTTTTGAGATATCCAAATCCACACAACGATAAAGAACTTATAAGCCAAGAAGATATGAAAAACTGGTTGCCAGTTGATATGTATGTGGGTGGTATTGAGCATGCAGTGTTGCATTTGTTGTATGCACGTTTTTATACAAAATTCCTTAAAGATATCGGCGTTGTGTCGTTCTCAGAGCCGTTTAAACAGTTGTTTAATCAAGGTATGGTTACAAAAGATGGTGCAAAAATGAGTAAGTCAAAAGGCAACACAGTGTCACCTGATGAGCTTGTTAGAAACTATGGTTGCGATTCGCTTCGTATGTATGAGTTGTTTATTGGGCCACCAGAGCTTGACAGCGAGTGGGACGACAGCGGAATTGGCGGGGTGCACCGTTTCTTAAACAAACTTTGGAGACTTGTTACAACTAATGAAGCAAAACCAGCAACTAAAGAAACTGAAAGAATACGACACAAAATGATTTATGACATTACAACTAGAATGGAAACTTTTAGTTTGAACACAGTTGTAAGTGGATTTATGGAATATACGAATAAGCTTACGGACATTGCGAAAAAATCTGGCGGGATAGATACCGAAACGATTAAGACAGTAATTACACTTCTTGCACCGTTTGTGCCACATATAAGCGAAGAACTTTGGGAACTTGTTGGCGAAACGGAGAGCGTGTTTAAGCAGACTTGGCCAAAATACGATATGGAGAAAATGAAAGAAGATGAAATTGAAATTATCGTGCAAGTTAGCGGGAAAATGGCAGGTAAAGTTACAGTTGATGCAGAGGCACAAGAGGCTGATATACTTGCGACTGCAAAAGAATTTTTGTCGGCTAGACTTGAGGGTAAACAAATTGTTAAAGAGATTTATGTTAAAGGTAGATTAGTTAATATAGTTGCGAAATAAATAAGAAAGGCACATGCTACTAAAAAAGTAACATGTGCCTTTTTGTTATATTCTCAAAATAGTTCGCTGTGCGATCCAAGACGTGAAAGCGTTAAAACTAAAATCTCATTTTCAACATAATATACTAGCAACCAGTCAGGAGCAATATGACATTCTCTATGTCCTTTCCAATTACCTTTTAATTCATGGTCTTTATACTTTTCTGGAAGTGTTTCGCCGTTAGCAAGCATTTCGACAACAGTATTAAGTAGTTTCATATCTTTATTTTGTTTAACTGCTTGTTTATAATCTTTTTTAAATCGGGTAGTATTTTTAACAATATATTTCATTAATTATTCAACTCGTCAAATAAATCATCTAAATTATTATAACCTTTTACATTCTGGTCTGTAGCTATTTTTTCCGCTTCCATCATTGCCAAAATAGTTTCATGATTAGGAGCGTTTAGAGAAATTTCAAATGGTATTTTACCCTCTCTTAGTGCTTGCTTGATAAATATATTAACTGCTGTTGAGATATTCATTCCAAGTTCGTTAAATAGCAGATCAGCTTGAGATTTTAATTCTCTATCTATTCTAATACTAATGTTAGTTGTATTTGTTGCCACAATATCACCTCTTTTTTGTATATTATATGTTATTTGCACTAAATTTGCAATACAATACATCTAAATAAAAAGGCACATGCTACTAAAAAGTAACATGTGCCTTTTTGTTAAAATGGTATATTATCTGGGTCTGACCCCATTCTTTCGCCAGTATCAAGCGAGTTGATTTTGTCCATATCTTCATCTGATAACTCAAAATCAGTAATGTTAAAGTTTTCAATTATACGTGCTTCCGATTTTGATTTTGGAATAACAACAACTCCACGTTGCAAATGCCATCTTAAAATAATTTGAGCAACAGAACGCTCATATTTTTCAGCAAGTTCTGCAAGTGTTGGATCAGCAAGAACAACGCCTTTCCCTTTCTTTTGACCGCCAAGGGGACTATACGCCGTAACAACGATACCTTTTTTGTGGCAATAGTCAACAAGTTCTTGGTTGTTAAAATATGGGTGTGACTCAAACTGGTTTACAGCAGGAGTAACCGTTCCGATTTCAGCAATAGTTTCTAGGTGATGAATGTTAAAGTTTGATACCCCGATAGCTCTAACTTTTTTGTCATTATAAAGCTTTTCAAGGTCAAGCCAAGCTTCTTTAAATCCCTCAACTGCTGGCCAATGTATCAAATACAAGTCAACAGTATCAACTCCTAAGTTTACAAGGCTTTCGTCGTATGCTTCGATAGCTCTATGTTTACGAACATCTCCAATAGATAGTTTCGTAGTGATAAAAATATCTTCTCTATTAACGCCCGATTCTTTAATCCCTACGCCAACTTCTTCCTCATTTTTGTACGAATACGCAGTATCAATGTGACGATACCCAACTTTTAGTGCTGTTTTTACAGACTCAACAGTTTCTTCGCCTTTTTCAGAAAGAAACACACCAAGCCCGATAACTGGTATTTTTGCACCAGTGTTTAAAGTAAATTCCATAACGTTAGACTCCTTTGTGGTATTTTTTTCTATCATACCATTTTCAACTTCTTTTATCAACGATTCAATATCATTTTTTGTTAAAATTGATAAATAAGTTATTTTTTTGTCCAGCGCTATATTCAAATATTTTAGTGCAAGGCTATATTTTTCGTCCTCAAATGCAATTCGTGCATAATAGTAGTACGTTTCGGGAAAATTAACGGACTTATCTATAAGTTGTTTAAACAGTTTTCTGGCTTTTTTGTCCTCAAAAGTGTAAAAATAAGCAGTGGCTAAGTTTTCTTTTATAACATCGCTGTTTGGAAATTGTTCCGCAGCTTCAGCACTAAGTTCAACTGCTTCATCATATTCATAATTACAAATTAGCAAAAATCCTAACGTTTCGTATACAAGTTCGCTTTTTTTACGTTCAAGCAAGTTTTTATACATAGAGATTGAGCCTTTTAAGTCGCCTTTCTTCCAAATTATTAATGCATTTGTGGCGTCATAGTTGTATCTTTCGTTGTCGTTTAGAGAGTTTGTATCAACTTGTGAAATCATAGCACCAGCTTCCGCTAGTTGCCCGCTTGTTAGTAGTCTATACGCATACACAACTTTAACAAGGCTACCACAGCTTTCAAGGTCGGTTGCTTTTTTGTAATTTAGCATTGCCGTTTCTTGGTCGCCTTTTTCAAACGCAACGTTTGCAACATAAGCATAGTATGAAGCACGATTTGTATAAAGCCATGCACCAAATACAATAATACCAATTATGCTTGAAGCCATTATGCCCAAAAATAGATTACCTGTGGCGATGTTAATCCCGTAGCCAACAATAGTAAGACCAAAAATTACAATCCAAAATATCGTCTGTCCATTAGTTTTTTTCATGTTTGTTCCTCCATAATTTTGATTGGACTTATTATATACTATCGGGGAAATATTATCAACCACTTGTATAGAAATAAAGATATTTGTACATACTACAATTAGATACGACTAGACTGCTACAAACAAAGCAGTAAGGAAAAAAAATGAGCCTAAGACAATTGTAGTCTTGGCTCATTTGTTATAATTAAGCATTTTGATAACTATCAAATCTTGACATTACTTCTTGATAAGTTTCATAAGTGATGTCTGGCATACCTTCACCTGTTTCTAAATCCATTCCTGCTTCTTTAAATCCTTGTTGAACAGCAGCTTTCATTTCTGCCATTGCGTCTGCATCTCCGCCTGTCATAGTTTCAGCAAATGTCAAAAGACGGTCTGCAACAGCGTCAACTGAATAGCTTCCACCTGGTGCGATTGCAGCAGCAGCAGCTTCTGGTGTAGATGCAACAGCAGGAACAGCAGCTTCTACGCTACCAAATACTTTTTTAAGTATTGCAGCAGTTGCTTCATCTGTTGTGTAGCTAACGTTATCTGTTTGTTGCTTAACTGTATCTTTTGTTAAGTCTTTAATCATATCCATAGTTTGTTCTGAAAGTTGTTGCTTAATAGCAGAAACTTCTTCGGTTGATAAGCCTTTACTTGTAGCTTCAGTTGTTGAAGTAGTTGTTGTAGATTCAGTAGTTGTTGTACTGTTTGAACCTGGTAAAGCTTTAGCTGCTTCGATAGCTTCAAGTTGCTCATCTGTTAATGTTGTTTCTCCATTTAAAAATGGATTGTTTGGCAATTGAGAGTTTATTTCTGATTTCTCAGTGCTTTCAATTGCTTTTGGTGCAGCAGCAGTTGCAGGTTTTGAATAAGTTACGCTCTCTGATTGAACGCCACGTTCAAAAGTTGCTCCTCTTGCTTCCTCTCTACCAGTTTCTGAGTTGGCATTTTTTACAGCTGTTTCTGAAGCGTTGCCATTCGCTTGTGCGATCGATTGTGTTAAGTGTGCATTGTATGTAGCACTAGTTTCTATACGCATATTATCACTCCTATAAATAAAATTTACTACGCTTTAGTTATCGGCATAATTTTATAAAATCATAACATCTAAAATCAATAGTTGGACAAAAAATGCTATATAATTTATATTAACACAAATTATATAGCATAGTTGTTACATCAACTCTTGAATATAGTCCATAGCAATTTCGTCATTTAGTTCAGGAAACATAATGTTTCTTGTTGCATTTTTAGACATTTCATGAAACTCATGACCGCAAATTTCAGATTGTTCCATTTCTTCATTATATTGTGATTCAGTTGGATACATAATATTTTTCTCCTTTAATAATATAATTTAGAAGTATTTGTCGTAATACGCTAATAGTAAGTCGACAACTTTGCCATAGCTTTGTGTACCACTTTCGACTCCGTTTGCAACTAAAAAAGAGTTGTTTACAGAGTCTGCAACTTCTTCAACTTTTCCCTCATATTGTGCCCAAAATTCGTTACCATAATTCAAATCGTCCATAATTTTATCAGACATTTCTTGATTTCTTGCAATAAGAAGGTCAAAGTCTGCAGCTGCAAGGGCGTTGCTAACGTATGCGATGCCAAGCAAATAGCCAGAATATCTAAAATCGGCATCAGGGTGAGAAATAGCAGTGATGTATGCTATAAAGTTGCACTGATCCTCGAAGCCGTATCCCCTTTGATGTGCCATCTCGTGGCAAGTTGTTGAGGGAATATACATATCAGGTATAGCGACGTTGACGTTTGGTTCGCCAGTAAATGGTGAATACATACCTGTAACTTTGGTATAGTTTAGCAGTGCCGATGCAAGAAATGGTTTTGGCTTTCCATATGTGCCATCAAGTTCAATAAAAACATCAGTTATAGCATCATAGCCAAGTTGGGCACGACTAAAAGCATCACGATAGCCAGTGTACATTCGCATAATTCCATTTTCATCTTCGGGAACAATTTCACGTTCTTTTGCCGCTTGGGTCAGTAAGTAGGCGTATAGCTCTGAAAGTTCCTCGGGTGTATATTCCTGAACAACAAGTCCGTGATTGTATCCAAATTGAGGACGTTTGTAGTTAAGTCCCCATAAAAATTGGAATGTTGAATACACAATAGCAACAGTGACAGCTAAGTTTAAACCGTACCTACCTAAAACTATATAGAACTTTCTTCCACTTTTTATTGAAAGATATATAGTATAAAAGAAAGAAACAACCAAAAATATTGCTGCTAAAACAATTAAAACTTCAAAAACAGAAAACGGAAAAATTCCACATATTAGGCTAATAATTTGAATTACTACCTTATTAATACCCATCGAATAGTATTGCTCCCACGGTGTAGGGTATGAGGCATAGAGCCTAACAAATACATTTGCAATTGGTATTAAAAGTAGAAGTAATAATTTGTAAATTGTCGATTTTTTAAATTGCATATTCGTTACCTCATCTCTAATATATTATTATGATGTGCAATGTTTTGGTTAAATATTTATCAATTGGTAAATTTCTTATACTAATTTTTAAGTAGGGGTGTACCGATATACTTTACATAGGCATGCAAAACAAAAAAAATAAAACAGGAGGAAACAATATTGAGAAAAAGAATAGCCGCACTATTATCTATTGTAATGATAATATCACTATTTAGCCCGTTTCAATTTGACGTTTATGCGACACAGGCATCAGGTGTTATGGCAAGAAATTCGAGCGATAATTTTAATTTGCAAGAAAAAACGACGCAATTACCTGAAAACCTAAACAACTTTACTGGTTATAACGTAAACTTAGGTAGCGTTTGGTCGGGTGTAACTTGGGAATATGAACGAGGCGAAACGTTTTATGTAACATATTATGTTGAAGACAGTGATGGACTTACAAAAGTGCAACATACTATTATCACTTGGGGTAGTGGTGAGTATGAGATAAAAACTCAAATGTGGAACGCAGAAGGGGTAGAAGAATTTCTATCTTACAGAATGTATCAAACAAATACAGGAAGTTATAGTTCTGCATCAGGCTTTGGGGATACTCCTGCTATCGTAGAAACTGTTAATATGGAAACAGCATTTAACGGGGACAAAGGTAACGTTGTTGAAATCGTTTCAACGACAACAAATCCAGCGTTAAGCACAGTTGATGCATCAAAATTATTATTTAGATATTATTTTGAAGAAACAACTGGTGACAATGGAACAACAGGTAAAGTTCACTTTACAACAAACGGGGTGTCTGCTGGTAACGTAATGAACTTTACAGTTACAGGCCCTGGAGGTGCAACAGACACACTAGAAGTTTTAAATGCAATTGATAACTTTGAAGGAAGTGCAACACACTATATTTTAGATAGTTTTGGTGAACTTAATGAACTATTAGCTATCAACTATCCAAACCGTGTTGGTGATAGACCAGGTATGGACGTTTATTTCAAACAACCGTTGTATGTTTTTGAAAACACACAAGCAGACGGTAGTTTTACTCTTGAATATGGTGATTATGAACTAGCTGACAATGAAGTTATGAGATTGCAACTGGAGTCTTATACAGCAGGTTCAACAAGTATTGAGATTGAATTTGATATGAGCAAAAGAAATGAACCAGGTAGTGCAAGATTAACAAGAACTGATGACTATGGAACACTGTATTATGATGAAGATACTAGAGTGTATACTATTAAAATAGTTCAAGACCAAACGATTTACAATGAAGATAAAACAGATTGGCTTGATATGGACGATGAGTTTATCGAATGGGAAGACTTACAATCAAGTGAACTTATGGAAACAGCAAAAATAAGAATACTTGAGTCTGGTATACTAAAATCAGAATATCCAATGGAAAACAGATTATACACTTACCTAGAGTATGAAATCCAAAGAATTTCAGAAACTTGGGCAGAAATTCAATATGTTGGTTATAGAAATATTAGTGGTGAAGTAACTTACAACGTTTATTACAACAATGTGTTAGAAGCAACAGCAACTGACGCAGTAAGTGATAGAATTGCAGTTCGTTTCTCTGCTGGTAGTGATATGAACCAATATGAAGTTCACGTAAGTTTAGGGGATACGGATACACTAAATTCTCAAAAAATGATTTACAACGCATCAACAGACAACAACATTCCACCGCCAACACCACAACTTGAGGCAATAAACAATATTTACGTTATTCCAGCTATAAATGATCAAGACGTAGATATATATGCACAGCCACAAGCAGTAGGTTTTGACATTCAATGGAGTGCACCAGTAAGCACACAAAACAACCCAGAACTTGAAACGTTGCTAGAAAAAGGGGAGTTATATTATGAAATGTTTTTATATGACGACGCAGACACAACGCAAGGTGAAGGGGAAAAGATTTTTAGTAAAGTATTTAAAGTTTCATATGACAATGACGAAGTAGTTTTAGTTGAGGCGTTTCTTGGAGATGCGGATCCAGTTGGTTCGTATAGTGCCCTAGGAAACTCATTTAGTATGACAAACGTTGTACTAAAACCACACGAAAGTGATGGCAACTGGAATATGCTTGTGCCAGATAGTGGAAGTGATTTTATTAACGACAATTATTTAATTGACGTTACAGTAAGAGATTATCCAAACTCAGCAACAGAGCAAATCGCATTAAATTATTTTGTGCCAAACACATATTATGTAACTATGAGAGCGGTATACGATAAATTTGACGATGAAGAAATGCTTTCAGTGAGTGAGGAGTCAAATCCACTTGCAGTTACTTTCAACTTAATTGAAGAAGTTGTTCCAGTAGTTTCAGCAATAATTGATTCAGAAATTCAAGATGAAGAAACTATTCAACACCAAGTAAGCTTTGGAGTTGTTGATATTTCAAGTTATGTTGACACGATGCTTTCACCAGCAGGTTGGGAACTTTCAAATGAAGATGAAAGAACGTATGAAATTTTCTTTGCAACAAGTGACATCATGGATACAAATGGTGCAATTGGAACAGCAGAAGATGAGGAAATCGAAACAATAGCAACAGCTTATAACTATGATATCGTTATGGATGCTAGCGGGTCGATAGATATGTTAGAAGAAGGATTTTTGGAAAGACTTAGAGAAGGCAAAATGATTACAATTGCATTTGTTGATGACGATAATACAACACCAATTGCAAGCCAACCAACAATTTTATTCCAAAACTTAGATCCAAATCAAGTTTACTTTTTAAGAATAAGAACAAAACTTGAAGCACAACACGAAGATTATGATTCACAAATTATTTATTCAGAAATATCTAAAGAACACAGCTTCACAACGTATACAAAACCGTTGTCACCATCACTTGAGGAGCAAGCACCACCAGCACCACCAAACTTCACAAGTAGTGACACATCAAGCACAACAGTAACAGTATCTTGGGAACCACCAAACTATGTTGTTGACACTGATGAGGCGATGTATTACGAAATAGTTCGTTCAAAAACTAATTTAATTCCAGACGAACTACTTGAAATAGGTGTTACACTTGAAACAATTTTAAAAAGTGATGAAGATTATTATGCTTTCACGACAGAAGAAACTTATGTAAATTCATTATATTGGGACGGGTCAGAAATTATCCAAGAGGAGCTTGACCCACAACAATTAAGCTTTGGTAGACAAATTTTGGATAACACGTTAAAGCCAAATACATTGTATTACTACTATTTAAGAACAGTTATAACAGTTGATGGTCAACCGATAGGTTCGGAGTGGATTTACATTCCAGTAACATCACAACCAATCGAATCACCAATAAATTTACAAGTTGAATTAACTAGCGATTATAGTTATAACGCTAAAAGAGAAGTTGTAATAACTTTTGATGCACCACTACCAGACGGAGCGATTATTCCAGATGAGTATGATTTTGAAATTGCTATCCAAGGTGAGAGCGACACAGATTATTCGATTGCAGGTAGCACAGACAGCAAGTATGGACTTGTTAAAATGGAAGTAAACGAAGAAGATTTGGAAGATGTACCAGCAGGTTATCAAAAACTTGCATACAAAATAACTCATTTAAGTTCAAGCAGTCGTTATGACATCAAAGTTAGAACAGTTGATTACACAATTGAAATTGAAGAAGGTGAATCTGCACCACGTTCGTTATATTCAGACAAAGTTATTTACAGAACAGAGTACGACGAAGCAGAAGAACTTGACAATCAGGCGTTAGAAGATTATTTAGCAAAATATGATAACTTAGTTAACGAGCTTATGTCACAAGCATATTGGATAATAGAAGATGGAAACGGTTCAACAACTTATAAATATAAAGAAAACTACTTCAAGGCAGACCTTGCAATAGTTAATTTGTATGACTTAGAAGCAAATCCAGAATCAACAAACTTTGAATATTATTTCCCAATAAGCACTTTTGACTGGGCGACAGATACAAATACGACAATTAGATGGGAATATGACCCATTCACAATGTCTATTAGACCTGACACTTTAGATAACTATGTAGATGAAATTAAAGATGTACTTACAAAGTTGAGCCAACGTGAAATTAACGATGCGTATATCAAACTTGATATAAGTATTGAAGAAGGCGAAAACATTGGTACAGATGCATATTTAACGCCAAAATTAAATATCAACTTGCGTGTAGCAGAATCAGATGATGATGATTACTACGTTGAAGAAGATATTACGGACTCACTAACAAGTTTAAACACAGTTGCAAGAGAAAATCTTGTAGCAGGATTAGAAAAAGAATTGGAAAGAGATATAATCGACTACACTGCACTTCAAACATGGGTTGATACAACGTATGCACAATTAGTTGAAGACCACAGAGAAGAGATGCAAACGATTATGGACGTTGCAATACACGACACAACGAAAATTAAAACTCTTAACAATTCGATTTTATTACAAGCTAATATAGACAGCAACAATGTAACAGGATATTATGCGTTTAGAGAGTGGGAAGAAATTTACGTTTTCAAAGTTGGAGGCGGATATGCTCTAGAAATCGTGGAGATGGGAACATATATATTTGTTGGTCAAAAAACAACAGGTATCGAAATTCCAACGTTGCCATCAAATGTTACACATATAGTTCAAGTATATCAACTTGGTACGATATTTGATTTATCAGATACAAGTGCAAAAGCAACAAAACAACAAATGTTGGACTCGATAGCAAGAATGCTTGGAGCACCAACAGGAGCAGATGCGATAACGTATTTACAACAAAAAGGTTTTACAGGCATTATGAGAACTGGTTTAACAAACCCGATTGAACAAGGTGATGCGATATTTGTAGCAATGCAACTATACGAAAAAACTTATTTTAAATCAGTAGACAGCATTTTTATAGCAAATAGACAAGGTATATCAAACATTGGAGCATTTCCAGCAACTTATAGAACGTATGTTTATGCAGCAGTAGAGCTTGGAGTAGTAGAACTTAACAACGGTCAAGTTTTTCCAAATGAACAACTAAGCGTTATAGATGCACTAGAAATTCTTGCAAACGTTATGCCTTAACAAGTTGGGGCGGTCATTGATCGCCCTTATTTTTGAATAATAGAAGGGAGAATTTATGAAACGTATATTATCTATACTTATGGTAATATGTCTTATAGCACCAAATTTAAGTGGTTTATTTATATTTGAAGTGTTTGCCAATGCTCAAAATCCTCCGACTAACTTAGAAATTTCGATTTATAATACGCCAGCAAATGACTATTCAAACGAACCAGACGTAAACTTACGTTGGACTGTGCCGATAACGGCAACAGGATTTTATTACGGAAGTGACAATGAGGACGGGGTTGCTCAATACGAAGTTATTTTAGATGATATAAACTCAAATACTTTTGACAACTCGGATTCAAAATCAGCAGAAAACACAGGTGTATATTATGCAGATCCACCATCAGAAGATTGGGATATCAGTAGAAACTTACACAGTGGTATATACTACAAATTAAAACTTGTGGCAAAACATACACACGTTTTAGATTCAGGAAACTTAGTTGTATCTTCAGATGATAGCACGTATGACACGCTATATTTCATCACAGACTTTGATACACAAATTGATGCAAAAGAAGAAGGTTTAATTGTTACTTGGGAGTACATTCCAGGTATCGAATATAATTTATACTACGTTGCAACAAGTGGTCCGTCTGTAGACACATCAGATATGAATATATCACCTATTAGAATTACAGAAGAAATCGGACTAAACATCGTTATAGACGGCGGTAGAGAATATGTTGAATATACAATTACTGACGTTATAGCAGGACAAGGTTATACAGTTTGGGTTGAGCCAGTTGTGCCAATTACTGACCCATACTACCGTGAAGGAGTTCACGTTGGGGACACTCCAAAGAAAGTTTTTGACGTTGTGCCAATTATTCTTGATGCATACAACGTAAGTAACAACTTAATTGAGCTTGTTTGGGAAGTTCCAACAAACTTGAGTTCATCAACAGCAACACTTGTTAAAACGGATATTTACAAAAAAGAAGGTAGTAATACAGCAGGTTTACCAATAGTTACGCTTTCAGGTGAAGGGGGATACGTTGGGTTTTATCACTTATACGAACCAGACCAAACTGCATGGTATCAAGTTGTATTTACATTCCAAGATACTAACGGCGAAGAATTTACCGTGTCAACAACAGGTAACAACGCAGATGATGATGGATACGTTCCAGTTTCACCATATGCTATGGAAGTTAAGCCGATTGCACCACTTGTGCCAAACTCAGTTGGTGTAAACACAGAAGTTACTTCAGATAATTACACAGATTATTTAGTTACAGGAGATGATATAACTCCAAGCAACCCATTATTTTATGATAATACATTTACAGTTGTTGATGACGACCCACTTACAATTCAACTTGTATGGGACGCACAATTTGACGCAGATGGTGAAGTAAATTACGATTTATATTATGACATCTGGGTAACAGATACGTTATCATTGTTAGATCAAGCGACAGGTTCAACTTCGGGATTATCTCCTATTTATGGAAACTTATCGTTTTCAGAGAACTTTGCTAACAACTTAATTAGAACGCAACAATACGGAAACGTTATCGGTTTTAAATACGAACTTGAGGAATATTACGATTCAACAGGAACATTATACGACTTATTGCCAAATACAACGTATTACATTCAAATTATGTCAAAATCGTTAGAAACAGGTTCATTCGTAGTGTCTTCACCAACAATTGTAGCGATTACAATTGGTGAAAACGGAGACATTTTTGCACCACCAGTATTATCAAAACCACCATTAGCAATCGATTCAGATTCAATCTCAACAAATGAGGCAACTCTTATTTGGCTTGAAGATTGGTGGGAAGTTACAGTTAGAGATCAATCAAACGTGTCAAGCTTATATTCAAACGAAGATGAGCAAGCAGTAGCAACAACTTGGAACTCAAGAGTTTATACAGACAGTGCATCACCAAGTTTATTTTTTATAAACCCAAGTGATGAGTCAACACAATATGATTTAATAACTGAAGATTATCACCTAGATATCGTTAAAGCAATCGTTGGAGATAGTTATGACACGAACTTTATCGATAGACATATGACGCTTGGGGAAGACGTTCAATATGAACTAAAACTTCAACCATATGAATTAGTTAAATCACAACTTGGCGACCAAGCAATTGAAAGATGGATTGTTGACAACGAAAGCACATCAACTTACGGTTGGGAAACGATTGAGCCAACAGGTTCTGACCGTGACCAATATAACTTGAGTTGGGAACAATTTTTGCTTGAGGAGTTAGATGCAAACACACAATATATTGCAATGTTACGTGCATATAGAATTTTAGAAGATGGTACAAAAATGATGCAAACATACCCAAGTTACGTTATATTTACAACGCTTACAGGGTTTGAAACGCCAGAAGAAACACCAACAGTGCCAAACTTAAATTTATATTATACAACTGATACAGAAGCAACTGTATATTGGAAATACGACTCAATGTTTGAATATGAGTTAGTTTACAGCAGAACAGAAGACCCAGAAACAGCAACAGTTTGGGAGTTTGAAATTTCAGATGACCCGATGGACGAAAACTATGTAGTTCACGGCGAAAATGCAATGATAACTATAAACGGTTTGTTCCCAGATACAACTTATTATGTTTGGCTTCGTGCGAAACAAAAAACAGGTACGATTTTATCAGCTTGGAGTAGTCCAGTTGTTGCAAGAACGCTTGAAGTGCAAAATCCAACAGCACCAACAGCACTAGGACCAGCGGCGTATATTAGTATCGTTGACATTGGTTTAGATTTTGAGCCAATCAGCTATGACTATATTACAGTTGAGTGGATGAAAAATCCAAACGACTACGGGACAGTTCAAGAAGGTAGCTTAGTAAAATCATATGAGTATATTTTGGAATATGCATCAAATGATGAGTTTATGGATTCAAAATTTATTACGATTACAGATAACAATATCGGTCAAGCAGCGGGTGATTATGAAATACTTGCAAAAAACATGGTTAAAATCAATGGGCTTGATGCAAACAAAGGATATTATTTTAGAGCAAAAACTATTTTGAAAATTGATGACACATCTTCAGATCGTTCATTAGAAAGAGAATCAGATTTTTGTACATGGGTAAGAATTTATACTGACAAATCTGACACTGAGTATGATGGAGAAGATGCAGAAAACACAGTTGAGTATACGCAAGATTATGAAGAAACATTCGATAACGGAAGATATACGTACGAAATTCTTAATGAGCAAGGTATAATCACTCAAATAATCAATGACAATACAAATATGTTTACAATTGACGTAGGTTTGTATGAAACTGAAGATGACCAACTTATTGATGCGATTTCAAGACGTGTAATCATTCCAGTTCCAGTTATTACGGCAATTGAAAACCAAGGTAAATCATTACAAATTATTACAAACACAGCTAAATACGAAATCGACCCAAGAACGTTAAATGTTTATATGGACACAGTTCAAGCAAATGACGATATGGTGTTTGATTTCCAAACAGTATTAACTTATGATTTACAAGACGTGGGCGTTGCAAGAGAATACCCATACAGAGTTGAGCAAGCAGAGTCACTACAAGTTAACATTAACAGTTCAACGAGAGGGTACTCGGCGTTAAATGTGTTGGCGGGAGATATGAACGTTCATATGATGTTAGATGATGAAACAAACTTCGTGTTTAACAACTTAAAAACGCACATTTACAACCACAACACAGCGAAATGGGAGCAAGTTTCTCACACAGTAACACAAACAAGCGACGGAAATCTTTTATCTTATTCAACAGACGTACTAGGAACACACGCAGTATATTACACTGATAGTTATGCACAAGAAATTGACATGACATATAGCTTAACAGAAGTTATTGAAAGATATGGGGTTGAAAGTTTGGGAGTGAAATATTTTGCACCAGACTACGTAGGAACAACTCAATATTTAAATATGATGTTGGGGCTTGTATACAATCATCAAGTTATTGATTTAGATGCGTCTATATCATCAACTCAAATGACACAAGCGAGCATATCAGGAATATTTAGCGGTACGCTTGGTACAGAAGTTACGCAAGAAGAAGCTTTAC
>LNZQ01000093.1 GCA_002007315.1 Epulopiscium sp. Nele67-Bin004 | reverse complement strand
GTTTTTATTCTAGAGTCATAGATTATTTCGCCTACTTTTTGTTCTTGTTGCCCCCTAATCAGTGCGTAAGTTATACCTTCAAATAGCCTTTTAACTTCCATCAGAAACCTCCTTAAAATTATGACCTCCATATTATACCACAATATTAGTCTTATAAAAAGAATATGTTCTTTATGTGTATAAAATTATCTTACTAGTTTTATTTATTTCTTGGTCAGGTTGTGGAAATTGATCTAACACTACATCGCCTTCCCCTTCAACTTCAATTAAAACGCCTTCTTGATACAAAATTTGTTTTACCTCTTGAACTGTAAGCCCAGACAAGTTTGGCACAATAAATGTTTGAGTTTCAAGCATTTCAAGCTCTGCTTCTGTATACTCTGGTTCAATTCCTAAATATGGCAATGCATTTGCAAGCACGCTTTTCATAACAGGCCCTGCAATTTGTCCACCATAATACGTTCCTTGTGGCTCATCAACCAACACAATTCCTATGATTTGTGGGTCATCTGCTGGTGCAAAAGCCATAAATGATGCTATATATTTTCCAGAACCACGAGGTAATTTTTGTGATGTTGCTGTTTTTCCACCAATTCTATACCCTGGTATATAACTTTTGTTACCTGTTCCTTCAGATACAACGCTTTCTAATATAGCTTGCATTTCTTTACTAACTTCTTCTGATATAATTTGCGTTCCTTGCTCATATTCAAATGTTTCTAAAATGTTTCCTTCATCATCAACAATGTATTTTCCAAAGTGTGGTGTAATTTGGTATCCACCATTGATAACTGCCGAACCTGCTGTAAGTAATTGTATTGGCGTAATTTGGAACGATTGTCCAAATGATATAGTTGCAAGTTCAACTGGTCCAATGTTGTCTACTTTATGCATAATCCCTGACGCCTCACCTGGTAAGTCTATTCCCGTTTTGCTCATAAATCCAAAGTTAGCCATGTATTGATAAAATTTCACTGCTCCTAGTTGTTCACCTATCAACATAAATACTGGGTTACAAGAGTTTTGAACCCCTTGTGTAAATGTTTGTTGACCATGTGGATTTGCACTTCTCCAACATTTAATAGTTACACCCTCAACTGTGTGAGAACCTGTACAACTAAATGGAGATGTTGGAGTAACGATATTTTCTTCAAGTCCTGCAGCCGATGTAAATACTTTAAATGTTGAACCTGGCTCATATGTATCGTTGATTGCAAAGTTTCTCCACATTTGGTTAAGCTCATTTTGTTGCTCAGCTGCACTTAAAGTATGCCAAATTTCTGCAACTTCTGGGTCGTTTATAGTAAACGGCTCATTCAGGTCAAATGATGGACTGTTTGCCATCGCATATATTTCACCATTTTGTGGGTTCATAAGAACTATCGTTCCACCTGCTGCTTGCTTTTCTTCAACAACTTTATCAATTGCTTGTTGTGCATATTCTTGTAATGTTATATCTATCGTTGTTACTAAGTTGTTACCATTTACAGGGTCAACTCTAACTTCTGCTTCATCTTCACGTCTTTCTCCACGTCCATTTGTTTCCATCAAAATTGTGCCCGATTCACCCTTCAAGTATTCGTCATATTTAACTTCAAGTCCAATAATACCTTGGTTGTCCGCACCAACAAAACCAAGAACGTGCGACGCCAAATCTTCATATGGATAATATCTTTCAGAGTCTTCATCAACTTTAACTCCAGGCAAGTTTAATTGTCTTATTACATCGGCAACTTCCTTGTCCACTTTTGTTGCAATTCTCTCAAATGCAACTTGTTTTGTAACGTGTTGATAAACAGTATCATAATCCATTTCCAACTGCTCTGATAATACTGTTGATACTTGCACTGGGTCTTCCACTTGTGCTTTAACAACACCTATCGTAAAAACAGACGCACTTGACGCTATAACTTCGCCATTTACATCAAGTATACTACCCCTTGTTGGCGTAATATTTCTGTCACGAGTATGTTGTTCAAAAGCTCTATCTTGCAGTTTTGTACCTTCTACTATTTGCACATATCCAAGCCTCACTGTCATTGCCAACAATGCAAACATAAAAATACCCATAACTATCAAGATTCTTCTTTTAAATCTGACTGGTGTCATAAAAAAATTCCTCCTTAGAACTATACTTTACATATAGTTTATTTCTAAAGAGGAATCAATATGACGTTTATGGTACAGTTTGTACAATTATTTTTGTATTTTTGTCTATATACGTGCCTGCTGGAGGAACTTGTAGTGCAATTGTGCCTTCTAAATCGCTTGATTGAATAGTTAAAGTGCCATTTAACATATCGGTTGCTTCTTCAACTGTCATATCAACTATATCTGGAACTAACACTAAATCTTTTGCATCATCTGTTGATAAATAAATAGTTACGTTGCCTGATATAGAAAGCTCTGTGCCTGCTGGTGGATATTGTTCACTTACAACGTTTCCACCACCTTTAATAGTGTATTCTAACGAACGTACATCAATCATTTCAATGGCGTTATATATATCTACGCCTACCAAATTCGGTATTTCAACTAAATTTTCTTGTGTTGTCGCCGAGTTATCATCTCTTTGTATACCCATATATGGCAACACTTCAGACATTATTTCGCTAAATATAATCGTTGGACTTATCGTGTCTGGTATCGGTTCATCAAGTAGCACAAGCGTTATAACTTGCGGGTTTTCAACTGGTGCATACCCAATAAAAGAATTTATCTCAACCCCAACTTCCCTTGGATAACCTTTTTCGGCTGTACCCGTCTTTCCTGCAACTCTATATCCTGGAACAGTCGCCGCTCCCCCCGTACCTAGTGTAATTACGCTTTCTAAGTAACTGGCTAGTACAGCTGACGTTTCACTTGAAATAACTTGACGGCGTATATTTGGAATTTTTTCGTATACAATGCTATTATTTTGGTCAACAACTTGAGAAACTACATACGGTTCCATCAAATATCCCCCGTTTATTATTGTAGAAAATCCAGATAATAACTGAGTTGTTGTAAGCATAAAAGTTTGTCCCATAGAAGACGTCGCTTTTTCAATCGCTCCAAACGAGTCTATCGTATGGATTTGTCCATCAACTTCACCTGCAAGGTCTATACCCGTTTTTGTAGCTAGCCCATATTCAAGCATATACCCTCTATATTCTTCGTCTGGAACAAGCTGAGAAATTGCTATAACACCAGGGTTGCAAGAGTTTGCAAGAATTTGCTCTGTGTTTTGCAGCCCATGTCCTGTAGTTTTCCAACAACTTATAGATTGTCCATTTACAACTGCATATCCTGCACAGTTTATCATAAACGAATTTATGTCCAGATAGCCGTTGTCTATTGCACTCGCAACCATAAGCGGCTTAAATGTTGAACCTGGTTCATATGGTGTTTGGATATTGAAGTTTTTCCACGCCTCATTTAATTGTGCCGTCTGCTCTGCACCTGTCATTTCATTCCACACATCGCCCATTTCCTCGCTAAGATTTGTATATGTTTGTGGATTAAATGTCGGGTATGAATACATTGCGTATATCTCACCTGTATTTGGGTTCATAACAACCGCCGCTGCATTTTCTGGCTGTGCCACTTCCATATACTTATTCATGACTATTTCAACATGTTGTTGGATAACTTCGTCAATTGTTAAAACGATAGTGTCCCCATTTACTGGGGCAAGAGTTTCGGTCATTATGATGTTGTGATTTTGTAAAGATGTGTATACCCTGCCTTCTTCACCAATCAAATAATCATTATAAAACTGCTCAATTCCATATTGTCCTGTTGTATTATTATAAAATCCTATTAACTGTGATGCAAAGTTTCCTTTTGGATACGTTCGCAAAAATGACGGTTCAAACCAAATACCCGCAAGTCCTGAAAGCTCCTCTTTATCCATAGATGTTATATCTCGCATAAAAATTCTATACTTACGAGATGCATTGTCATTTATAATAGTTTCAACTTCCGAATACGTCATATTTGCATATGTAGCAAGTTCTCTAATTGTGTTTTCTCTTGCTTCTTGCGTTACATTGTTTAATAGTGCATCTGGGTCTAAAATTATATGGTAAGTAATTTGACTACTAACTAACATTTTGTTGTTTCTATCAACTATATCACCTCTAAGCGGATCAATTGTAACTTCTTGTGCACCTAAATTTGATAAAACTTGAAGTGCATACGCTTCCCCGTCAGACGTTATAATATAAAACATTTTTCCTATTAGAAACAATATCATGCCTGTGCACAAAAAACCTGTAACTTCTAACCTTTTTATTAACCTATTTTTACGTTTTTTAGCTGTTTCAGGTCTTGCTCTTGATGGTTTTCGGATTGCTATAAATGGTATGCACAAAAAAGCTAACAGCTCCATAATTTTTATCCCAATAGGTGAGGATTGTTTCTTTTTAGTTGGTGTTCTCTTGCCTGATTTTTTCAATGGTTGTTTTTGCGTAACTTTTTTATTACGCACACTTTTTGGTGATACCGTTTTTGCTCTTGATGCATTTGGCGTTTTGTTTTGTGCTGAAGATTTTTTTATTGATTGCGGTCTCTGTTTTGCTTTTATTCGTGCTGATTGTCGTTCTTGTGTTTTTTTTACTTGCATTTTTTTCTTTCTAGGTGCGGAATCCCTAGCTGTAGGTTGTAATTTTCTATTTTCCATATACTGTATAGCTTTCTTCTTTTATGTCTATATATACTAGTTGATGAGGTGATGGCTTATTCATTCCAAGCTCCTCATTAGCTCTTTTTTCAATTGTACCTAAATCTATACTTATTGCTATATTAGACCTTATTGTATTTATATCACTTCTTATGTTTTGAAGCTCAATATTCAAATTAGCAAGTTCACTTTGTTTTACAGTTAATTGGCTTGTTAAATGTATATATACAAATGCACTACTAAAAATTGTTAAACAACACACACCACTAACCACTGCTGGCATCACACTTTTCTTTTTTGGCACCGCTTTGGGTCTTGCGGTAGGTTGTTGTTTCGGTTGTTCTATATAATAGTCATCAAACTCATATTGATAAGACCTTGCTGTGTTTCTAGCCATATTTATCCCCCTGTCTATTACACGTTAAATTTTTTCTACAATTCGTAGTTTAGCACTTTTTGACCTCGAGTTATTTTCTATCTCTATATCTGACGGCAAAATAGGCTTTCTTGTTACAACTTTAATTTGTGGCTCATTCCCGCATACGCACATGGGTAGTCTTTTGTCACATGTGCAAGGGTTCTCAAGCTCTTTAAATGTATGTTTTACTATTCTATCTTCTAGTGAATGAAATGTTATTACGCATAGCCTACCACCAACGTGTAAATTTTTTATGATGTCTTTAATTGTTGGTGCAATTATATCTATTTCTCTATTTACTTCTATTCGTATCGCCTGAAATGTTCGTTTGGCAGGATGCCCCCCCTCCCGCCTTGCAGCAGCAGGGATTGCACGCCTAATTATATCAACAAGTTCATACGTAGTTTGAATAGGGGATACTTCACGTCCCTCGGCAATAAACTTTGCAATACGTTTTGCCCATTTTTCTTCACCATACGTTTTTATTATGTTGGCTATCTCTTCTTCATCATAATCATTTATAATTTCAAATGCACTTAGTTTTGCATCTTGGTTCATACGCATGTCCAATTTTGCATCATGCATATACGAAAACCCCCGACTGCTTTCGTCTAATTGGTGGGACGATACCCCAAGGTCTATCAACATTCCGTCGATACCTTCTATATCTAAATCTTTTAATATACTGTCAATTTGCTCAAAGTTGCTCTTAACTATGTCTACCGTTGGACTAACACTGCTAAGCCTTTCTTTTGATACAGCTAGGGCATTATTATCTTGGTCTATCCCAATAAATCTACCTTCTTCTCCCAACTGCTCGCATATATGGTAAGCATGTCCCGCTCCACCTAACGTTCCATCTACATATATTCCATCTTTTTTTATGTTTAGCCCGTCTATGCATTCTTGCAATAAAACGGATACGTGTTTAAAGTCCATCTGATGTCCACTCCTTAAATTAATTTCTTTTGTAATGTTTGGCGATTAAGTCGTCTAACTTGCAACTTAGCTTGTATACTTCTTCAGTTTTTTGAGGTTCGGGTTCATCTGGGTTTTCTATTATTAATAGGTTGTGTAACTGCTCTCTAACTTCCTCTATTGTAGCTATCGCCATATAGAACGTGCTGACTTTCTACACATATAAAATCCAACGCCACCTATTATAATAGAAATAATTGCTACAACTTGTGAAATTGCAATTTCTGCTCCTCCAAAAACAAGTTGATCCGTGCGTAACCCTTCTATCCAAAATCGACCTACACCGTACCCTGCAACGTATAGAAAAAATATTTCGCCTTTACCTTTTCTAAATCTGTAAAATATCGCCAAAACAGCTAATAACCCCAAGTTCCACATTGATTCATATAAAAATGTAGGGTGAACTTGAATATAAGATAAGCCCTCTTCTACTATTACATTATCTAATATATTTTGTGTGATAGAAGTTGCGGCTTCGCTTTGCAAAATACGCATTGCAAAAAAATTGTCTGTATAGTCCCCAAAAGCTTCTTTATTTACGAAGTTTCCAAAACGTCCAATAATTTGTCCAACAAGCAGCCCGTATGTCATAACATCTCCAAACTGCCACAAGTTGACCCGCTTTTTCTTGGTAAATACTGCAGCAACAGCAACTGATGCTATAATTCCCCCATAGATTGCAATACCACCTTGACGCAAGTTAAATATTTCTAACAAATTTTGTCCGTAATAGTCCCATTTGAATATAACATAGTATATTCTCGCCCCTAGAATTGCAAAAAGCAAATCTATTACTAAAAAGTCCATAATAATATCTTTTGGCAACCTCTCATGTTGTGCCACATAACTTGAAACTAGTCCCCCACACATTATCCCTAGTGTAAGTATTATTCCATACCAGTGCACGTCTAAACCAAAAATGCTAAATGCAATTTTGTCTATATTAAACGACAAGCCCATGTAAGGAAAATAAATATTTGGCATTCTATCACTCCCTAAAAAATATTTGTTGCCCCCTAATTATATTATAGTTGCTTAATTCTGTAAATTGATTTGGCGTATTAAATCAGAAAAAAATAGCATACTAACTTTAAACTAAAATTTTTCGAGGTGATTAATATGTCAAATCCAACGTATAGACACTATAGGGTGGCACGCCGTACAAATGCCAATTTTTATGACGCTCCTCCTATGGCTAGAAGTAAAAGTCACAAAAAATCTATGGAATGTTGTTCAGCGTTATTAATTATTCCATGTATTTTAACACTAATCCTTGGGTATTGTCTAGGTAGATATAAATAAGACTGCTTTGCAGTTTTATTTGTATTTATTGTACATATGAGCTATAATTATAATTAAAATTTTTGAAAGGTTGGTAATTAAAATGAAATTAGGTATTGTAGGTCTACCAAACGTAGGGAAAAGCACATTATTTAATGCACTAACAAAAGCAGGAGCAGAATCAGCAAACTATCCTTTTTGTACTATAGAACCAAACGTTGGTATCGTAGCTGTTCCAGATAGCAGACTTGACGTTTTAAAAGACATGTATGACTCACAAAAAGTGTTGCCTGCTGTTGTAGAATTTGTTGATATCGCAGGACTTATTAAAGGAGCAAGCAAAGGAGAAGGGCTTGGCAATCAGTTTTTATCTCACATTAGAGAAGTTGATGCTATCGTTCAGGTTGTACGTTGCTTTGAAGACGACAACATTATTCATGTTGACAAAACAGTTGACCCTCTTAGAGATATCGAAACTATTAATTTAGAACTTATTTTTTCTGATATTGAGCTTTTAGAAAGAAGAATTTCTAAAACTAAAAAAGTTGCTAAAAACGATAAAACTCTTGCGAAAGAATTAGAAATCACTGAGGCTTTATATGCACATCTTGAAAACGGACAGTCTGCAAGAAGTTTTGAACTTGACTCAGAGGAGGACGAGCAGTTTGTTATGTCTCTTGGGCTTATTAGTTCAAAACCTGTTTTGTATGCAACAAACGTATCTGAGGACGATTTAACAGACGGCATCGAAAATGATTACGTTAAAGCTGTAAAAGAATTTGGCGAAAAAGAAGGTTCAAAAACTTTTATGATTTGTGCAAAAATCGAGCAAGAACTTTCTGAGCTTGACGAAGAAGAAAAACAAATATTCCTTGAGGATCTTGGTATAACTGACACTGGTTTTGCAAAACTTGTTGCGGCGAGTTATGACCTACTTGGACTTATAAGCTATTTAACAGCTGGACCTAAAGAAGTTAGAGCATGGACTATTACAAAAGGAACAAAAGCACCCGGAGCAGCAGGAAAAATCCACTCTGACTTTGAACGTGGATTTATACGTGCGGAAGTTGTTCATTTTGATGACCTTGTTTCGGCTGGAACGTACACTGCAGCTAAAGAAAAAGGAGTTGTTGGAGTTGAAGGAAAAGATTATGTAGTTAAAGATGGTGATATCATACTATTTAGATTTAATGTGTAAGTTTAGGTCTAATTAAGGTTTATACTGTACTATATCCTTTACAAGAGAAAAGGAGATGATTATGAAAATGAATAGTACATTTTGGTTACTTGCAGCCGCATTACTACTTTCTGGCTGCACAACAGATACACCTACAACACAAACTACTGATAATACGCCACCAGCACAAATGAGCGAAGGGCAAGCACCTCAAGGTGAAAGTACACCTCCTCCACAAGGTGAGGGCACGCCTCCTCCACAAGGTAGTGGACAAAGCGGACCAAGCGGCGGAACTGGCGGACCTGTTGGTAGCACACTTACAGTTGATGAAGCTAACATTATAGAACAAGCATTAGTTGAAGCAGTTGGTTACACTGCAGCAGTTGGTGGTTACCCAATCGTTGATACAAACCAAACTTTATTCTACTCAAACGATGGAATAATTTCAGAGCCCAGCATTGGTGATGCATTTTACGGGCAAGATGCAAGCTACACAATTAATGCACCAAGCTATACAAACAACGGCGATGGAACTGTAACAGACAACGTTACAGGTCTTATGTGGGAACAAGATCCAGGGGCAAAATTAACTTGGCCTGAGGCAGTTGAACTTCTTGCTGAACTTAACGAGTCAAATCACCTTGGTTATTCTGACTGGCGTATACCATCTATGAAAGAACTATTTTCTTTAGTAGATGCCTCTGGTCTAACAAGAATGAGTTCATCAACTTCTGTTCCATATATCGAAACAGATTATTTTGCGTTTGAATACGGTGATGCAGCAGGTGAAGCACGTTTTATAGATTCACAAATTTTAACTTCAACTATATATGATGCAACAACTATAGGCGGAACTACAACTGTATTCGGTTACAACTTTGCTGATGGACGTATTAAAGGTTACGAAATCGACAAAGACTTCTATTGCTACTTTGTGCGCGGAAACACAAGCTACGGATTAAATTTATATGTAGAAAATAATGATGCAACAATCACTGATGAAGCAACTAACTTGATGTGGATGCAATATGACTCTGGATACTACAACGTTGGTGAATTAGAAGATGGTACACTAAACTGGGAAGAAGCTTTGGCTTGGGCTCAAGAAATGAACGAACAAAATTTCTTAGGTTATTCAGATTGGCGTCTACCAAACATTAAAGAACTTCACAGTTTAGTAGACTATTCAAAATCACCAATGGTAACAGGTGAGCCAGCAATTGATAGCTTGTTTTATTGCACGCCTATTGTAAATGCATTTGGTGAAGATGACTACGCTTACTATTGGTCTGGAACAACTCATGATGACACATCAGCAAGCCCAATTGAATACAATGCAGCTAGTTATATGGTATTTGGTAATGCAATGGGAGAAATGAATGGGCAAGTTGTTGATGCTCATGGTGCTGGTTCTCAAAAAAGTGACCCTAAAACTGGAGATAGAGCAGATTATCCTGCACCAGATTCTAATGCACCACAAGGTGATGAACAACGTGTTTATAACATGGTTCGTCTAGTTCGAAGCGTAGATTAATAAAAATAGGACTTTGATTTTTACATTAAACAAAATGTTAAACATCTAGTTTGAAATTTAGATTAATAAAAATTAGACTTTGATTTTTACATTAAACAAAATGTTAAACATCTAGTTTGAAATTTAGATTTAAAAAACAGGGACAGTCGATTAATTGACTGCCCCTATTTTTTTATTGTGCTTCTTTATAATCATTCGCCACATACATTGGCGTTTTTAGGTTTTGGATATATTTACTTGTAATTATATCCTTATTTTCCCCACTGAAAAATTTCCACATTTCACGCACAAACTCAACCGATGCAATAGTATGTGAATACTCATACACAAACTCTTGAAAATATGCTCTAAAGTCTAGCGGATTATGCTCATAGTCGTATCGATAATTTTCTTTTATGTAGTTGATGGTTTTTTCTTCATCTTGTGACATTATATCCATACATTTGCTTAAGTATTTGATATGATTATCAGAGTCATTATAATGTAATTTACCAAATTCACGAGCAAGCTCACCAAGGTCAGTCGTGTTGTTTAGGTCAAAACTGTTTGTCTTGTCGATTATTTCCCAGTCGGTATATGTGCATGTACTTGTTGTATTCATGTTATCAGTTAGCCAATGTGCAAGTGTCAATGAAGAAAAATGCACATTTCTTATTACAATTTTAGTGTCGTTTCCAATCACTCCTGTAATTATTGTAAATACAGGGGTGATGCCACTGCTTATATACTCACTAATTATTGTAGCCATTTTTGAGTCAATTTTAGTGGTAGTTGAAAATACACCAGTAATTTTTTGTTCGCTTGTATAATTCCCTCTAAATTCAACTATTTCCCTAACCATTTGACCATCCAAATATAACTCGCCTGTCGTACCCATGATAGTGTTCAATTTCCCCACAATACCAACCTCCAGAATTTTTTTGTTTACCTATAAATATTCAATTGTTTCAGCATTTAGTACCAAATTAGACTAACATTTTAATTAAAATTTTGCTATAATATTAAAAACAAAATGAGATGAGGTAAATAATTATGCAATTTAAAACAAAAGATAGTTACAATTTTGAAGATTTGGTGGCAGTCATGCAAGTTTTACGCAAAGAATGTCCTTGGGACAAAGAGCAAACCCACCTAAGTATTCGTAGCAATTTCCTTGAAGAAACATATGAAGCTATTGAGGCTATTGACACAAATGACCCAGTATTGTTACGTGAAGAGCTTGGTGATGTGCTACTTCAAGTAATTTTTCACAGCCAAATGGAAGCTGAAGTTGGCACATTTGATATAAATGATGTATGTGATGGAATTTGCAAAAAACTTATTTATAGACATCCCCATATATTTGCCGATGTTCAAGCCGAAAATTCAGAGCAAGTACTTGCAAATTGGGATGAACTCAAAAAGAAAGAGAAAGGGCATTCGACAACTGCAGATAGTATGCGTAGTGTGTCAAAAAGTTTGCCTGCTATGATGCGTGCAACCAAAGTTCGCAAAAAAGCTGTAAAAGTTGGATTTGACTTTTGTAATGGATCAGATGCTTTACAAAAAGTTCAGGAAGAACTTACAGAAACAATTGATGCTTATAACGGCAATGGCAACCTAGAAGAAGAAATCGGTGAT
>LNZQ01000092.1 GCA_002007315.1 Epulopiscium sp. Nele67-Bin004 | reverse complement strand
AGCAAAAAACATAGAAGAATTAGCAAAGTGTGCTTAAACTATGTTGTAGTTAAACCGTAGGGACTACGGGGATAGCCTTCTAAATTAGAAACAAAAGTTTCTGTACGTAGGAATCCACTAGGACTTTAGCCTAGTGGAGAGTTCAAATTTAAAATTATTGTATTAAATTTGATGTAAAAAATTAATTAGCTGTTTTGTCAAACTTACGAAGTATTGCAGGCAATGTAATATTTTCTTCAACTTTAAAAGTAACTATTTGTTTTGGGTGAGGAGCAGACTCTATAAGTTCTCCCTCCTCATTCCACATTTCTGTAACAACCGTCTTAATTACGTCACCTTTTGGACGCAAAATTTCTATTTCATCGCCAACGGAAAACTTACGGCGTTGCTCAACAGTTAGAATTTTTGTTTCACTATTGTAGTCAAGAGCTGTGCCTGAAAATTCATAGTTTCTAACGTACGAATTGTGAGTATACGTTTGGTCTTGCTCGGTAGTTTTATGATGATAAAACCCAGTTGTAAATTCACGGTGACTTGCTTTGCCAACTTCATCTAAAAAGTGTGACTTCATTTGCTCGTATTTTTCAGGCGACTCAAGATACGTGTCAATCGCATCACGATATGCTTTGACAACGGTTGCAACGTATAGAGGCGTTTTCATACGTCCCTCTATTTTGAAGCTACGGACGCCGCTTTCTATAAGCTGTGGAATGTATTCAATCATACATAAATCACGAGAGTTGTAAATATATGTGCCACGCTCTGTTTCAACTATTGGCATATATTCGTTTGGTCGAGTTTCTTCCACCACGTGGTATTTCCATCTGCAAGGTTGAGCACACTCACCTTGATTTGAGCCACGATTGGTTAAGTAGTTGCTTATTAGGCAACGTCCAGAATATGCCATACACATTGCACCGTGCACAAATGCCTCAATTGGAACATCGTTTGGAATGTTATCATAAATTTGACGTATTTCATCAAATGATAACTCACGTGCTACAACTATTCTTGAAGCACCTTGTTCAATCCAAAAGTTAGCAGTATGATAATTTGTGTTGTTAGCTTGCGTTGAAATATGAATTTCAAGTTCTGGAATAACTTTTTTTGCCACACTAAAAATACCAGCATCTGCAACAATTACGCCATCTGCTCCAATTTCTTTAATAAATTTGAAATAATCTTCTAAGTTGTCAAAATCGCTATTGTGGGCAAAAATGTTTGCGGTAATATATGTTTTTACGCCGTGTTGATGTGCAAATGCTATGCCCTCTTTCATTTCATCAGGGGTAAAATTTTTGGCTTTTGCACGAAGTCCGTACGTTCCTCCCCCCATATATACAGCGTCTGCTCCAAACAATACTGCTGTTTTAAGTGTTTCTAAACTGCCCGCTGGGGCCAATAATTCAATCATTGATTTTTCTCCTTTAAGTCGTTTTTGTAGCTTATAGATACACCATCACCGATTGGGACAACTGATGATGTTAGTTCATCACAATGTGTTATAGTCCATAAAAATTCACGAAGTCGTGTATGTGACGTGCGTTGCCTACGTTCAAGGTGATATCTGGATTTTGCGACTCCACCTTTATGCAAAACGTTATCTGTTATAAGAATTCCGCCTGTTTTAAGTGTTCGTATGCAATCAGGCAAAAAGTTGATGTACTGTCCTTTTGCACAGTCCATAAAAACTATATCATAGCTTTCGTCTTCAAGTGTGCCAAGTATGTCTTTTGCATCGCCCTCAAGTATCGTTATTTTATTTTGTGCACCTGCTATTTTTATATGTTTTTTAGCTTTTTCCATCATAACTGGAAATCTCTCAATAGTTGTGATATGTCCGTCATCAGCAATTAATCTACTCATAAAAATTGATGAATAACCGACTGCTGTTCCTATTTCTAATATACGTTTAGGTTGTGACATAGTTATTAATACTTTGATGAAATCGGCAACTTCTGGCTTAATAATTGGCCAAGTTTGTTCACCTCTTGCAATACTTAGTTCAATTTCATATAATATATCTTCTGGCGGCGTGTGAAGCGCCCTTAAATATTGTACTATATAATCATAATTTACTTCGCTCATAATAAAGTCCTTTCTAATACATGTCTTTTTAATATAACCCAAAAACTACCATATTGCAAGCATATTCGATAGCAAAAATATTTTTAGGCGGTTGATTATGTTTACAAAAATTGGGTATACTATTATAATACGGTATGAAGGGGGAACGTCTATGTACATTGAATTTAGAAATGTATGCAAAAACTTTAAAAAGGAAGAAGTTTTGAAAGATATCAGTTTTGGGCTTGAGCAAAGTAAAATTTATGGCTTTGTTGGGCGAAACGGATCGGGGAAAACTGTTATTTTCAAAATGATTACAGGGCTATTATTGCCAACTAGTGGCGAAATTTTTGTTAACGGTGTTAATATAGCAAAATCAAAAAAGTTTTCGAGTGATATCGGGGTGCTAATTGAAACGCCAGGGTTTATTGGACATTATACAGGACTCAAAAATCTGCAAATATTAAATGATATGTCGCAAAAAAAAGTTTCTACTGATACGATAAAATCTGTGATTAAGTTGGTAGGGCTTGATCCTGATAGCAAAAAGAAAGTAAAAACTTATTCGCTTGGAATGAAACAAAAGCTCGGAATAGCCCAATCAATAATGAATAAACCTAATTTGCTTGTACTCGATGAGCCTATGAACGGGCTTGATGAGGCAAGCGTTGAAAAGATGCGTGATTTTTTTATTAACTTAAAAAATGAGGGAACAACAATTTTACTTGCAAGTCATAATCAGCAAGATATTGAAGTATTATGTGACCAAATATTTTATATAAAAGATGGGAAGGTGCAAAATTGATATTTAACGATATAAAACGAGGACTTACAGAGCCAATGTTTTATGTTGCATTGGCGATAGTATTTGTTGTAATGGCAGGGTGTTGGGCGTACTATGTTATAACTGCTGAAGTATATGACAATTTTGAGGCGTTTAAAACAACTCAATCACTTGTTTTGCCATTCATTGCACCTCTTATAGTATGTATCCCATACGCCAACATGTCAATGATTGAAAAAGAGACAGGATATAGGCAATTTATTTTAAATAAAATAAGTTTTAATAAGTATGTAATAGTTAGACTTATAAGTAATGCTATAATCGGAGGATTAACGTTGACGTTACCGTTAGTTGTGCTATGTATTTTATGTGGCGTGTATTCTGAATGGCAAATTATACTGCTAGATTTTGTATTTGGTGCAAGTTATGCAACTCTTGCATATGGATTGACGTTTTTTAATGATAAAAGCTATATACCAACTATTGTTCCGCAAGTAATTTATTTGTTGCTTACGTATGCTTTGCCGTATATGAATTTAGAGCGGTTTTATCCACCTCTTGCATATTCACCTTGGTTATTGCCGAATTTTGCGTCTATGGAGTCAGCAATGTTGCAAAATAGCGTATTAATTTTGATAGGTATAACGCTACTAGCTGGAGGCGTAATTAAGGAGGGGCTGTCATGAAATATAATTTATCACAAAGTTTTAATTTGCTACGATGGTGCATATTTGTTGTTGTATTGGCGTTTGTTGCATATGTAAGCGTTGCTAAATATATAATGATTGCTGATATGACATCAATAACTTTTTCGGCATTAGAAAATACTTATTTGATACTAAGCGATACTGTAAATATAGCCTATATTTATTTGCCACTATATTTATTTTTAGTATGTGGCATAGTGTTTGACAACAATTTTGGTTCGCTTGAAATTATAAAGTGTAACAGTCGGTCGGATTGGTTTATAAAAAAGTGTATGACATTGTTTTTATATACACTATTATTTTTTGTATTTGTATTAGGTCTAAATTTTAGTATATGTTACCAAGTGTTTCCGCATAGCGATAAGTGGAGTTCAGACTTTATAAATTTTAGAGTTATGACTGGCTTCTCTCCTCAAGATTTTGTAAATAGTCCAATTTCTACAATAACTATGGATATTATCCGACTATTTTTTTCTTATTTAGTGGCAGGTATTGTTAGCTTGGTTCTTGCACTTGTTACTGATAAAGAGTCGTTTGCTTTATTTGTATCATTACCTCTTGGAATAGCCATAAATTTACTAGAGATATGGACGTTAATTAATATTATAATTATAATGTTAGTTGTAGGCGTAGGGCTTATGATAGCAAACACAAAAGATTTTGTAATTAATAGGAAAGAGGGGTAGCGTGAGCCAAAATATTATAAAAGCATGTATTTTATTTGGAGTAACGGTAACATCTATGCAAGTTACATCAAGTTTTGTTAATGAACTTGTGATAAGTGCAAGTGAAAGAGAACAAACTTTAGTTGATGTAATAATTGCAACACAAGTTGAAAAATACTTTAATGAATTAGAAATACCTGATGAAATTATGGTTGAAACTGAACAACTTGAAATGAAAGCACCTATAATAGAAGAAACAGTTGAAGAACAAATAACAGAAGAAGAACAGATAATAGAAGAAGTAGTATTTGCTGAGTTAGAACAAATTGAAGACGAAGAAATTGTTACAAATATTATAGACGAGTATATAACCGAAACTATTACAGAAGAACAACCTTTAAGTGTAGTTGATATTATTGATCAACAGTATATAGAAAAAGTGGGCGAACTACCAGAAAACAATATAGATTCGGAACTTGATATAGACTTAAACAACTTAATGGACGCACCACTTGTTAGCGATGCAGATGTTATAAAAGTGCTTGTTGATATAGAGATGGGGCAAATAACTACAAATAGTATTTATGAGATGGGTGAGTACTTAATACAAAATTATTTTCTTGAAGGATATATATATGCCGAGAATGAAACTGATCCTATACTAAAAGAACGAAAATCATTAGTCAACAATATGGAAGTATATGTTATAAAAACATTGAATGTGCTTATTGATAATATAGAAAATTTAAAAGACCTTGACTTTGGAAGTGTTCGTGAAGATGCGGAAATTATGTTTGATGAATTTGTAACAATATTTAATGTGGCAGATGCACAAAATGATGAACAACTTGCCCCTATATACGATGGAATTTGTTTATATTTTGAACACTATATCTATATGGCTAATCTTATAGATGAAACTGTTTCAGGAATAAAAGAAACGACAAATCCTGCACTTATTTTTACATTAATATTGAAACAGATAAATCAAGATATTTTGCCTGGAATAAAGGAAATATTTGACGTTGCTATTGAACTTAAAGACGCTATAAATGTAGTTTATATTGAAGGAACTGAAGATATAGAACTTTTAAGTAGCAAAGAAGTAATTGAACTTATTTTAAATCCTACGAAAATACCCCACTAAATATTAAATTTTTATGTCATTTATGCCGAATATATTTACGGAGGTGGTATATATGACAATAGGATCAATTAATAGTAGTAGCAGTATTTATTCAATTGGAGCTGCTAAACAAAAAAACGAAGACAACAACGTAAACTCGCACGTTGAACAGGCACGTAAACGCCAAGAAGAATTAACAGAGAAAGCATCGACAGGGAAAGACATAAATAGTGCGGCAGATAATGCTGCAACCGTAGCGATTGCTCAAGAAATTATGAAAGCATATAACAGCTATGAGGTGGAAAACAATAACCTTTCTGATGCTATGAATATGCTTGATGTTGCTGATGGTGCACTTAGCAGTGTAAGTGACAACATTAGTCGTATGCATGAGTTAAGTTTGCAAGCGTCAAATGGTACGTTAACAGACTCAGATCGTGAGCTAATTCAAGTTGAAATTGACCAACTTAAAGAACAAATTAGTTCAGTTTCTAAAGACACTCAGTTTAACGGAAAAGAAGTTTTTGATGGAAATAACGATTTGGTGTCGGAATTTAATTCAGAAAGTTTAAATCTTGACGACTATGATGTTACAACAGAAGGATACACAGCTAATACTTTAACTGATGCATTAGAAGCAACTAACACATTGAGAGCAGAAATTGGGGCAGATAGCAAAGGAATGCAATCTCAATACAATAACAATGCTATTACAGCAGAAAACTTATTAGATACTTATAGCACGATGAATGATACTGACTATGCAGAAGTAATGATGGAGCAAGCAACTCAAATCGCACTTGCTAAATATCAAGTTACACTTCAAAGCGATATGATGTTATTAGGTTCATCAGTTAACGTTGGTTTATAATTAATTAGGCTACTTCAAAGTTTGAGGTAGCTTTTATTTTTTGAAATTTTTGAAGGTAAGGAAAATTGACTTAAAATTCTGACTTTTGACAGGGTTAAATATTAACATTGCAAATTTTGAAAGTTTTACTTGACTATTGACAGCAAAAGTGTTATATTTACATTATTAATAAAATATATAAAAAGGAGAACTGAAATATGGAAAAAAATAATAATCAAAATTTCCTAACTAGATGTCTTAATACAATAGAAGTCGTAGGAAATAAATTACCACATCCAGTTACGTTATTTGCAATATTTTGTTTAACAATTGTTCTTATATCAGCTGTGGCAGAAGCGATGGGACTTAGTGTAACAGGAGAACTTATTAATCGTACAACGATGCAAGTCGAAGTGCAAACTATTGAAGCGAAAAGCTTGTTAAATGGTGCAGGATTTCAGTATATGCTAAACAACGCTGTATCAAACTTTGTTGGTTTTGCTCCACTTGGAGTAGTTTTAGTAGGGATGCTTGGTATCGGTATAGCTGATAGTTCAGGCTACATAGGAGCGGCACTTAAAAAAGTTGTAAGTATTACACCTAAGTCGCTAATAGTGCCAGCAACAGTATTTTTAGGAATAGTATCAAACGTTGCATCAGATGCAGGTTATGTTATATTAGTTCCACTGGGGGCTTTAATATTTTTAGCTTATGGAAAACATCCGCTGGCAGGTATCGCAACAGCATTTGCAGGGGTTTCGGGTGGATTTAGTGCAAACCTTTTGCTTAGTACAACTGACCCGATGTTATCAGAAATAACAAATGAGGCAATAAATATTATTGACCCAACAATGTCAATTGCTCCAACGGCAAACTATTTCTTTATGTTTGTATCAACATTTTTGATTACAGCATTAGGAACACTAATCACGACAAAAATCATCGAACCAAAACTTGGTGAATATAAAGGTGAAGCAGTTACAAACAAAAACTTACAAGAACTTACACAACTAGAAACAAAAGCATTAAATGCAGCAATACTTACACTTGTAGGAATGTTAGTTACAATAGCAATTATAATTGCTATGCCAAACTCATTTTTAAGAAATTTAGAGCAAGAATCATTTATTGACTCTTTAATTGTAGGTTCAACTTTCGTTAGTGGATTAATTCCTATAATTTCATTGTTATTTTTTGTTCCAGCTGTTGTATACGGAAAAATTTCTGGAACAGTAAAAGATGAAAAAGAAGTTGTTGCACATATGAGTAAAGCAATGTCATCAATGGGTGGATACCTTGTATTAGCATTCGTTGCAGCACAATTTATTGCATATTTTGGATACACAAACTTAGGTACGATAATAGCAGTATCAGGTGCAGATATTTTGCAATCTGCAAACATTGGAAGCATACCACTTTTAGTTGGATTTATAATTATAACTGCATTTATAAACTTATTTATGGGTTCAGCATCTGCAAAGTGGGCTATTATGGCACCGATATTTATACCTATGTTTATGAGATTAGGAATCGATCCATCAGCAGTTCAAGTTGCATATAGAATTGCTGACAGTGCAACAAACATCATATCACCACTTATGAGTTATTTTGCAATGATTATTATATCTGTACAATTGTATGATAAAAAAGCAGGTATTGGAACGATAGTTTCGCTTATGGTTCCATATTCATTCTTATTTTTAATAGGTTGGACAGTACTATTTATTGGGTGGATGACGTTAGGACTTCCGTTAGGATTTTAACAAAAATAGCTGTCTTTGACTATAACAGTTGAAGATAGCTATTTTTTTGTTTATACTATAAATAAGAAATGGAGGATATTATGCATCACAATCAAATAACTTACAATTATCTTGTGGATTTAACTATGTTTTTGGCTGAAAATGTTCTTATAAATACAGCTGAACTTACAACTAAATTTTTGAGAAAATCCACAACTGTAGCACAAAATTATTTAAGTTTTAAATATGAACAATTAAATCAAATGCAAATAGAACCTTATTACAAATAACAATTATTGGGGGTATTAGGCAATACTATTGGATTGTTGCAAAATCTTGAACGCCAACACATAGGAAAAGAATTTTCATACAACATAAAAGTTGAGATAACAACTAAGTTTTCACCCGTGGTAAAAGAATTATTACAACAATCGCAACAGCAAGACATAGATTTTATATTTACAATATTAGTTATAAATGTATTGGATATATTTGTGAAAGATAAAAATCATATTAACGCAAAATATTTGCTTGAAATTAAAAATATAATATCGATTAAAGATATGTTGCCAATGAATCATATGAATACGTTAGAATTTTTGATGCCAGTTCATATACCTCAAGCACCACAACAATTTGCATCTCGAGTAATACAGCCCCCTACAATGCAACAATTTGATGATGACGAACCTGGGGTGTTTGTGCCGTTAGAAGTAAAAAGATTAAGCGTATACTAAAAAATCTATCGTCTATAATTGGGCGATAGATTTTTTTATAAAAACAAGTAAATTATGATCTATCACATAAAGCAAACGACGCATAAAAGGGCTCTAAAGCCCTTTTAATTTAGTTATTTTTTTCACGTTCAGCAATACAATGTTCGGCAAAATTTTCTCCAAATGCAATAGCATTTTCGCACTGCTCTCTTGATGGATTAAGTCGAATGCTTAATGGTTCAAGTGGTTGTTTTAAATAAATTTGACTAAATCTAGTTGAGATGTTTTTTGTAGCCTCACCACTCCAACCATACGAACCAAATGCTCCTGCAAGCATACCTTTGTGTACAAAAGGATTTAATGATGTTAACAAATTCCACACTGGTGGAAGTGTATCTGCAATAAATGTAGGAGATCCGACCAATAATCCGCTACATTGATTAACTTCACTCATAAGGTCGCCAAAATTACAAGTTGCGATATCAAACATAAATACGTCAAGTCCAGTACGTTTAGCTCCTTCGGCGATATTTTCAGCGATTTTTTTAGTGTATCCATATGATGAAACGTATGCTACAACAACGCTTTGTTTTGCACGTGGAACAACAGTTGACCATTCTTTATATAAGTTGCGATATTTTTCAAAGTTATTATTATCAAATACTAGTCCATGTCCAGGGCAAACATAGTTAATTTCTAAACCAGCAATTTTGTCAAGTGCTGTCAACATATATGGCTTAAATGGCCCCATTATCATGTTGTAATAATATTGGTATGCTGTATCAAAATCTTTTATTTCAGTGTCAGTAAGACTACTATACAAAATATCCTCATGTGAATAATGTGCACCAAAAGAGTCGCATGTTACAAGAAGTTTATCTTCTTCAACATACGTATATATCGTGTCTGGCCAGTGCAAAAATGGCACGCTTTTAAAGTTTAATGTATATCCACAAACTGTTAGAGGGGTTCCCTCTTTAGCTTGAATAGAATTAAAAGACATATTTGTATGTTCTTTTAAAAATGTAATAGCTATAGGAGCAGCTATAATTGTTATGTCTTCAATAAGTTCTATAATTTTGGCGATTGAACCTGCGTGGTCTGGTTCCGTATGATTTACTACTAAATATTTGATTTTGTTAAGTTCAGTTACTGATTTAAGTTTTTCGATATAAATATCAACGAATGTTTCTTTAGCCGTTTCAAATAAAATATATTCGTCTGCATCTTTGTTTTTTAGTAGATAAGAGTTATAAGATGTACCAAATTCTGTCTCCATAATTATGTCAAATATTCTTAGATCAGCGTCTTGAATACCAACCCATGTCAAATTTTGTGTTATAGATTTATACATTTTTTTCTCCTTTGATGTTTAAAATTGATTTTTATTGACCATACTTAGATAGTAACTAAGCTTTTGCGATATGTCAATACACAAATTAAGATTGTTAAAAAATAAATATAAATAAAAACTACTCAGTTTTATTATTAAGTTTGACCACAATTTATTATTTGATATTTAGGTGAGAATATGATAATATAAAGATTGAGGTAAAGTTTAAATATACTATATATCCAAGGAGGTCATTTTATGGCTAAGAAAAAAATCACGATTGATGGAAACACAGCTGCTGCATATGTAGCCTATGCGTACACTGATGTAGCAACTATTTACCCTATAACACCATCTACTACAATGGCAGAGACTATGGACGATTGGGCATCTGCAGGACGAGTTAATGTATTTGGACAAAAAGTTGATGTAGTTGAAATGCAGTCTGAGGCAGGAGCTGCTGGAGCATTCCATGGTTCTCTACAAGCAGGAGCGTTAACTACAACATTTACAGCATCACAAGGTTTACTTCTTATGATTCCTAACATGTATAAAATTGCTGGTGAGCTATTACCTGGAGTATTCCATGTAAGTGCACGTGCTCTAGCTGCACAAGCGTTATCTATATTTGGTGATCACCAAGATGTTATGGCAGCACGTCAAACAGGGTGCATTATGATTGCATCGGGGTCTGTACAAGAAGTTGCCGATATTGCACCAGTAGCACATCTTGCAGCTATAAAAGGACGTTTACCAGTTATTCACTTTTTTGATGGGTTTAGAACGTCACATGAAATCCAAAAAGTTGAAGTCTTAGATTACGAAGACTATGGTAGTTTAATAGATCAAGAAGCTCTTAAAGAGTTTAGAAGTAGAGCATTATCACCAGAGCGTCCTGTAACACGTGGTACAGCTCAAAATCCTGATATTTATTTCCAAACTAGAGAAGCATCAAACAAATTCTACATTGATATGGTTGGACATGTTGAAGAATATTTAAACAAAATGAGCGAACTTACAGGCAGAAAATATGGCTTGTTTAACTATTACGGAGCAGAAGATGCAACAGACGTACTTATTGCAATGGGTTCTGTAACAGAAGCGATAGAAGAAACAATTGATAAACTAAATAGTGAAGGCGGAAAATATGGACTTGTAAAAATTCACTTATTCAGACCGTTTTCAACAGAGCATTTCTTAAACGCTGTTCCAACAACTGCACAAAGAATTTGTGTAATGGACAGAACAAAAGAGCCAGGAGCTGCTGGAGAACCTCTGTATTTAGACGTTAGAAATGCATTTTTTGATGCTGAAAGAAACGTAAAAATTATTGGTGGTAGATATGGGCTTGGTTCAAAAGATGTAACGCCAAGACATGTTAAAGCAATTTTTGATAATTTAGCTTTAGAGACTCCACAAAAGAACTTTACAGTTGGTATCGAAGATGACGTAACAAACCTATCTATACCACTTGCTGAAAAATTCAGTATTGCACAACCAGGTACAATTAGATGTAAATTCTGGGGGCTAGGTTCTGACGGAACTGTTGGAGCAAACAAACAAGCTATTAAAATTATAGGTTCAACAACTGACAAATACGTTCAAGCATACTTTGCGTATGACTCAAAAAAATCTGGCGGGGTAACTATGTCTCACCTTAGATTTGGAGACGAGCCTATACGTTCAACATATCTTATTGATGAAGCAGACTATATCGCTTGTCACAATCAATCTTATGTTGATGAATACGAGGTATTAAAAGGACTTAAAAAAGGTGGAATTTTCGTTCTTAACTGTATTTGGGAACCAGAAGAATTAGGAGATAAATTGCCAGCAAAAATGAAACAATACATGGCAAATAACGATATCCAATTTTATACTATAAATGCAACAAAAATCGGACAAGAAACAGGTCTTGGAAAAAGAATTAACATGGTTATGCAATCAGCATTTTTCAAACTTGCGAACATTATTCCTGTTGAAGAAGCAAGAGAGCATTTGCGTGATTCAATTGTTAAAGCATACGGCAAAAAAGGTGAAAAAGTTGTAAACATGAACTATGAAGCAATTGATAAAGGTATTGGAGCACTTGTAAAAGTAGAGGTTCCAGCTGATTGGACAAATGCTGTAGAAAAAGAAATTGAAGAATTTGAAATGCCAGCATTCGTAAAAAATATCGTTATGCCAATGAACTCTCAAGATGGAGATAGCTTACCAATTTCAGCATTTAACGGATATGAAGACGGAACATTCCCAGCAGGAACTTCAGCGTACGAAAAACGTGGTATTGGTATCGATGTCCCAGAATGGATAATGGAAGATTGTATCCAATGTAACCAGTGTGCATTTGTATGTCCACATGCTTGTATTCGTCCAGTTCTTGTTGATGAAAATGAACTTGAAAATGCCCCTGAAACGTTTAAAGCTAAAAAAGCTATTGGAAAACCATTTGCAGGATTATCTTACAGAATGCAAATAAGTCCTCTTGACTGTACAGGTTGTGCAAACTGTGCAAACATTTGTCCAGCTAAGAAAAAAGCTTTAGTTATGCAACCACTTGGTACTCAAGTTGTAGCTGAAAATACTAACTGGGATTACGCTGTTAAATCTGTATCATATAAAGGTGATTTGGTTGAAGGTAAAACAGTTAAAGATAGTCAATTCAAAACTCCATTAATTGAATTCTCAGGGGCTTGTGCAGGTTGTGGTGAAACACCATATACAAAACTTGTAACTCAATTATTTGGTGATAGAATGATGATTTCTAATGCAACAGGTTGTTCTTCAATTTGGGGTGGTTCAGCACCATCAACACCATATACAACTAACCACGAGGGCAAAGGTCCAGCTTGGGCAAACTCACTATTTGAAGACAATGCTGAGTATGGATTTGGTATGTATTTAGGAAACAAACAACTTAGAAATAAAATAGAAGCAAACATGAAAGCACTTGTTGAACTAGACATTCCATCTGATGCAAAAGTTGCATTTGAAGAATGGATTGAAAACAAAAATGACTCTAATGGTTCAAAAGTTGCAAGTAAAAAAGTTAGAGAAGTTATAGAAAATGGCGACTTTGAAGGTGAAGCGGCTGAATTAGTTGAAGCAATCAAAGAAAGAAACGATCACTTAGTAAAACGTTCTCAATGGATTATCGGTGGAGACGGCTGGGCATATGACATTGGTTATGGTGGACTTGACCATGTTATGGCATCAGGCGAAAATGTAAACGTTCTTGTTTATGATACAGAAATTTATTCTAATACAGGTGGACAGTCATCAAAAGCAACACCAGCTGCAGCAATTGCAAAATTTGCAGCATCAGGTAAAAAGACTGGTAAGAAAAATCTTGGTCTAATGATGATGTCTTATGGAAATGTATACGTTGCACAAGTTGCAATTGGGGCAGACAAAAACCACCTAATCAAAACATTGCTTGAAGCAGAAGCGTATGATGGTCCTTCGATTGTAATCGCATACTCTCCTTGTATAAGCCAAGGTATCAAAAAAGGTATGTCATGTTCAATTGAGAATACAGCTGATGCAGTTAAGTGTGGATACTGGCATTTGTTTAGATACAATCCAGATCTTAAAGAAGAAGGAAAAAATCCTTTCAGCTTAGATTCAAAAGCACCAACTGAAAGCTTTAGAGATTTCATTATGGGGCAAATTAGATATTCAGCTCTTGTTCAACAATATCCAGATCATAGCGAAGCACTATTTGAGAAAAATGAACAAGATGCAAAAGAGAGATACGAAACGTATAAACGTCTTGCAGAACAATAGAAAAAATGACAAAGTATATGGCTAGTTTAAGTATTTAATCATTACTATTTACTAAAATTTTCTATAATTATTGACACTATTAACTTTGTATGATAATATCTTAGTTAATTAACAGCAAAGACGCTGTGGACTTTCCTCTTAAAGGGAGAAGTTCATGGCGTCTTTTTTTAATTATAAACTTTTGTTGTAGAAGGGGAATGATATATTATGCAAAAACTAATTACACCAATTACTTATGTTCAAAAACTATCGCTTCTTGACACCGAAATAGCTATCAAATTAGCTAAGGACACTTTTGAAAAAGAGTTAGCAGAGGCTCTAAACTTGACTCGTGTATCTGCACCATTATTTATTTTGCCAGAAACAGGACTTAATGACGACTTAAATGGAGTTGAAAGACCGGTTGCATTTGATATAAAAGATATGGCCGTTGATGCTCAAGTTGTGCAATCGCTTGCAAAATGGAAACGTCTTGCTCTTAAAAACTATGGATTTTCACCAAACACTGGGTTATATACAGACATGAACGCAATTCGTCGTGACGAGGAAGTTGGCAACTTACATTCTGTATATGTAGACCAATGGGACTGGGAAATGATAATAAATAAAGAAGAGCGTAATATTAACACTTTACAAAATGTTGTAAAGAAAATTTGGCAATCATACAAAAACACGAAAACAGTTTTAAACGATAAATTTGACACATTAAATATTGAACTTGCAGAAGATATTTTCTTTATAACTTCACAACAACTTGAAGATTTATATCCAAATCAAACTCCAAAAGAGAGAGAAGATTTGATTGCAAAAGAAAAAGGTGCAGTATTTATTATGCAAATTGGCGGACCTTTGAACAGTGGTGAGCCACACGATCTTAGAGCACCAGATTATGATGACTGGTCATTAAACGGAGATATTATTATTTGGTATCCTGTACTTGACCGGGCAGTAGAATTATCATCTATGGGTATTCGTGTAGATCAAGAATCGCTAACAGAGCAATTAGAATCATTAAATTTAGAGCAAAGAAAGTCCAAGCCATTTCATAAAATGCTTTTAAATGGAGAACTCCCACTTACTTTAGGTGGAGGAATTGGTCAATCTAGAATTTGTATGACACTTTTAGAAAAAGCACATGTAGGAGAAGTTCAAGCTTCAGTATGGCCACAGGAAATGATTGAAACTTGCAGAGAATTTTCAATTGAATTACTATAATTAGTTATAATTTACTTACTACTTAACATAATAATAGCTATAAAATATTATAAATAAAGAGAGGTTTTAAAATGAACGGTATTCCTGAATTATTTGGATCATTAGTATTTAACGACGTGGTAATGCAAGCGAGATTACCAAAAAGTATTTATAAAGCTATCAAAAAAACAGTTGATGATGGCGACCATTTAGAGCTTAGCGTAGCAAATGTTGTAGCAAACGCTATGAAAGATTGGGCAATTGAACATGGTGCAACACACTATACACACTGGTTCCAACCTATGACAGGTGTTACAGCTGAGAAACATGACAGCTTTATTTCTCCAGATTCAGACGGTCGTATTATAATGGAGTTTTCTGGAAAAGAACTTGTAAAAGGAGAGCCAGATGCATCAAGTTTTCCATCTGGTGGATTACGTGCAACTTTTGAAGCTCGTGGTTATACAGTTTGGGACGTTTCATCTTATGCATTTATCAAAGATGGTACTCTATGTATTCCAACAGCATTTTGTTCATACAGCGGAGAAGCATTAGATAAAAAGACTCCATTACTTCGTTCTATGGAAGCGTTAGACAAAGAAGCAGTTAAAGTTTTACACTTACTTGGAAAAACTGAAGTTAAAAGAGTTGATACAACGGTTGGGCCAGAACAAGAGTATTTCCTTATTGACAAAGAAGTATACTTAAAAAGACCAGACTTAATTTATACTGGTAGAACATTATTTGGGGCACGTCCTGCAAAAGGTCAAGATCTTGAAGATCACTACTTTGGTTCGCTAAAAGCAAGAGTTGTAGACTTTATGGAAGAGTTTGATCAAGAACTTTGGAAACTTGGAATTTTATCAAAAACTAAACACAATGAAGTTGCACCAGCTCAACATGAAACAGCACCAATATTCCAAACAACAAACATAGCAACAGATCACAACCAATTAACTATGGAAATTGCAAAAAAAGTTGCAAAAAAACATAATTTGGTATGCTTAATTCATGAAAAACCTTTTGAAGGTGTAAACGGATCAGGGAAACACAACAACTGGTCAATGTCAACTAACACTGGCGAAAACTTACTAGAGCCTGGAAAAACTCCAGCAGAAAATACTCAATTTTTAGTATTTTTAGCGGCGACTATTAAAGCAGTAGATAAATATCAAGATTTATTAAGACTTACTGTGGCAAGTGCAGGAAACGACCACAGACTTGGGGCGAATGAGGCACCTCCAGCTATCGTAAGTATGTTTTTAGGTGATGAGCTTGAAGCAATCGTTGATAGTATCGTAAATGATACGCCATACACTGACAATTGTGAGCGTGAAATGGATTTACCAGCACACGTACTTCCACAATTTGATAAAGATACAACAGATCGTAACCGTACATCTCCGTTTGCATTTACAGGAAATAAATTTGAGTTTAGAATGTTAGGTTCTGCAATTTCAATTTCTGGAGCAAACATTGTACTTAACACAGTTGTTGCAGAAGCATTAACTGAAATTGCTGCTATGCTTGAAGAAGGAAAAGATGTTAACGAAGTAATCAAAGCTGCTATGACAGACCACAGAAGAATTGTATTCAACGGTAACAATTATTCTGATGAGTGGGTTGTTGAAGCTGAAAAACGTGGTTTATTAAATCTTAAAACAACAGTTGACGTACTTCCAACATTTATCGAGCAAAAAAACATCGATTTATTCAAAAAGCACGGAATTTTCACTCCTGCAGAAGTTCATGCAAGATACGAAATTCTTGTTGAGGGCTATAGCAAAACATTAAATATCGAAGCAATAAGTGCACTTGATATTGCACGTCAAGATATTTTACCTGCTTGTCTTGCATACCAAAAATCGATGGTAGAGTTATTGTTAAGCAAAAAATCTTGTGAACTTTCAACTAGAGTTGAGCAAGAAATAGTAACAGATTTAAGCACACTTTGCGATAAGTTATACGATAAAATTGTTGTACTTGAAAAAGTTATTGATGAGGCACACAAAATTGATGATTCATTAGAAACAGCAAAATTCTATCGTGATCAAGTTTTAACAACTATGAACGAACTTAGAGAAGTTGCAGACAGACTTGAACTTACAATCTCTGCAGAGTATTGGCCATTACCAACTTATGGTGAAATTTTATATAGCGTAAACTAATTATTATGGGCGACTTACTAGTCGCCCTATTTTTTGGAGGTTGCAATGTTAACATCGTTGGCAATTATTTTTATAGTTGGATTGTTATTAGGATATTTATTTAAACAATTTAAGTTACCATCACTTATGGGAATGTTGTTAGGTGGTATTATTATAGGTCCATACGTTTTTAATTTATTAGATGATACAATTATAACTATTTCGCCAGATTTACGAGAGCTTGCATTAGTTATAATTTTGCTTAGAGCGGGTTTGTCGCTTAATATTGCTGATGTTAAAAAAGTAGGGCGACCTGCATTTTTTATGGCATTTATCCCAGCCACATTTGAGATATTGTCATATATTATTTTTGCACCATTGTTGTTTGGAATATCAGCAATCGAAGCTGCTGTTATGGGTTCAGTGCTTGCGGCAGTATCGCCAGCGGTTGTCGTACCTCGAATGATAAGTTTAGTTGAAAATAATCATGGCACTGAGAAGGGAATACCTCAACTTATAATCGCTAGCACATCTTGTGATGATATATTTGTTATTGTGCTATTTTCATCTTTTGTGGCAATGGCATCAGGAGGAGATTTTAGTGCTATTAGTTTGCTAGAAGTACCAGTATCTATAATTTTAGGAGGAATTGTTGGTGTTGTAGTTGGAATTGTAGGTGCTAAATTTTTTACTATTTATAGTATAAGAAATTCTGTTAAAGTTATTTTAATACTAAGCATCTCATTTTTATTATTATTTGTTGACGATACAACTATAGTTTCGGGATTAATAGCAATTATGACTATGGCTGTAATATTTAAAGCTAATTTAAAACAAAATACTAGCGTCTCACTATCAGCAAAAATCGGTAAGCTTTGGCTAGGGGCTGAAATTTTATTGTTTGTACTAGTAGGTGCGAGTGTAAATATAAACTATATGATGGGGGCATGGTGGCAAGCAATAATTATTATAGCAGTATCGCTATGCTTTAGAGGAGTCGGAGTGTTTGTAAGTCTTTTAGGTACACATTTTACTCCGAAAGAAAAATTATTTTGCGTTTTTTCATATTTACCAAAAGCAACGGTGCAAGCAGCAATAGGGGCAGTTCCTCTAGCCATTGGGCTACCTTGCGGAGATATTGTTTTGTCGGTTGCAGTTATGGGTATAATTTTGACAGCTCCAATGGGAGCCATTTTGATTGATAACACTAAAAATAAACTTATTTAGGTAAGACATGCACGAAATATATATTGCAATAATATAATGTAAGAGAACCCTTTCTGGAGGTTATTGCCATGCTATATTTTTCGTGCTTTTCTTATTTTAATAGTATAACATCTTTTCCACAACCACTTACGGCGGAAGAAGAAAAACATTATCTTGCGTTGTATGCAAAGGGTAATATGTATGCTAAAGATATACTAATTGAACGCAACCTGAGGTTGGTAGCACACATTGTAAAAAAATACAGCAATCTGAATAAAGATATGGACGATTTGATTTCGATAGGTACAATTGGGCTTATAAAAGGAATTACTTCGTTTGATGCTAGTAAAGGCACAAGGCTTGCGACGTACGCCGCTCGATGTATTGATAACGAAATTTTGATGAGTGTTAGAGCTAGTAAAAAACAAAGCAAAGAAACATCTATACATTCACCAATAGGTGTAGACAAAGAAGGCAATGAAATTAGTTTGCTTGATATTTTGTGTATTGATGACACTAGTATTTTTGATCAAGTTGATTTAGGCATTGAAACTACTAGATTGTATGAAAAAATCCGTGATGTTTTAAAGCCACGTGAGAAAGAAATTTTGCTTAAACGTTATGGGTTAAACAATCAAGAAGAAAAAACTCAACGTGAAATTGCTGAAGAACTTGGGATATCTAGGTCTTATGTTTCTCGAATTGAGAAAAAAGCGTTAAAACGTTTATTTCAAGAACTTAATAAATAATTAGCAGGGGGCGAGATTATTCGTCCCCCTATTAATTTAGTTTTTAAAACTGTGAATTGGAGCAGGCACACGCCCTCCACGTGCAATGATAGCATCGCACCCATATTTGTTTACAGGCATAATTGGAGCACGTCCAAGCAGCCCTCCAAATTCAACGCTTTCACCCACGCCTTTTCCGTGTACAGGGATAATTCTAACAGCAGTCGTTTTTCCGTTAATTATACCGATAGCCATCTCATCACCGATAATGCCAGAAATTGTGCTTGCTGGTGTGTCCCCAGGTATTGCAATCATATCAAGTCCAACCGAACAAACGCAAGTCATAGCCTCAAGTTTTTCAAGTGTCAACGCACCAATTTCAGCCGCATGTATCATAGCATGATCCTCGCTTACAGGGATAAACGCCCCGCTAAGCCCTCCAACACGTGATGACGCCATAACACCACCTTTTTTTACACAATCGTTAAGAACAGCAAGAGCAAGTGTTGTTCCAGGTGCACCAGCAACTTCAACGCCCATTTCTTCAAGAATTTCAGCGATACTATCGCCAACAGCAGGCGTTGGTGCAAGTGATAAGTCAATAATTCCAAATGGTAAATCAAGTCGCTGTGCAACCTCAGATGCCACAAGTTGACCAGCACGTGTCATTTTAAATGTCGTTCCTTTAATACATTCGCACATAGCCTCAAAACTTTGTCCACGAACTTGTTCAAGTGCTTTTTTTACAACACCAGGACCACTAACGCCAACATTTAGCACGGTGTCATGTTGACCAACCCCATGAAAGGCACCAGCCATAAACGGATTATCATCTGGAGCGTTGCAAAACACAACAAATTTAGCACTCCCAATACTTTCACGGTCAGCTGTCAAACGAGAAGTTTCCTTTATAATGCCTCCAAGCTCCCGTACAACGTCCATATTTATACCAGTTCTCGTGCTACCAACGTTTACTGATGAACAAACACGTTCTGTCACGTCAAGTGCCTCTGGTATGCTTGAAATAAGTGTTTTTGAGGCATCGTTATAGCCTTTATCAACAAGTGCTGAAAAGCCTCCGATGAAGTTTACGCCAACTTCTTTTGCAACTCTATCAAGAGTTTTTGCGATAGGCACATATGACGACGCTTTTGTTGCTCCACCAACTAGAGCGATAGGCGTAATCGAAATTCGCTTATTAACTACAGGTATGCCATATTTAAGAGCAGTTTCGTCTGCAACTTTAACTAAGTTCTCGGCACGATTAGCAATTTTGTCGTATATTTTTGTACAAAGTTTATCCATATCGTCAGTTATTGTATCAAGTAAATCAATACCCATAGTAACTGTACGAATGTCTAAGTTTTCTTCAGTAATCATTTTGTTAGTTTCTAAAATTTCGAGGTTTGAAATCATTTTACGTTGCTCCTTTAATTATATTTTGTGCATGCAGTTGAAAATGTCTTCATGCTGAAGTTTGATTTGAACGTCAAGTTCCTCACCGCAAGCTGCAAGTTTTTTCGTTAGGTCGCCAAAATCTACACCAGTAATGTCAACTATCATAAGCATGTTAAAATATTCTTGCAAAATTGTTTGCGAAATATCAAGAATGTTAACGTTTTCTTCGCTAAGCAAAATACATACCTTACCAATAATACCCACTTTGTCTTTCCCAATAACTGTAATAATGCCTTTCATAAAAAACACTCCTTTTTTTTAGTCATTTTGTAGTATTATATCACAAAATATGGTATCATGAATAAAAATTTTCAATAAAGGAGCAAAAAAATGAGTAAATTTTTTTCAGCCCCTGTTGAGGAGGCTCTCAAATATTTATATTATGGTATGGCTGACGGTACATACGACGGCAAAAAAGGCAAAGAATTACTTGAACATGCATATAAGAGAGGTGATGCTGACGCTGCATTTTTTTTAGCAAGATGTTATTCAGGTCCAGAGTTTATATGGAGTGGACATCACTTTCAAGTTGATGAGGAGCTTTGTATGAAGCTATACAAGCAGTCCATTTTGATGGGTAGCCAACTGGGTCTGCTGGGTGGAATACGAGTTGCAGGGCTTATGGACGACCCAGACCTTGCAGAATATAACACAAAAGAAAAACTTGTTATAGCGTACAATTATATACACAAGCTTGGCGACTATGGCGAGCCAATTTGTCAATATATGATTGGAAACGTTATGCACTATGGCGACTTTATCAAAATATTTGATATAGACCAAGACCATCCAAGCTTTCAACATGTTTGCAGGCGATATTTAGTGTCTGCAATACCGTGGTTTCAAGCTGCACTTGAGGGGGGAGTATATTCGGCAGGACAAAACTTGGCAGTTGCATATCGTGAAGGTTTTTTTGGAACGATACCAAAGCAGCCTGAAAAAGAAAAAGAAATTGCGTATCATGCCGCAGTTGAACTTCAAAATGTAGCATTTTTCAAAATTTATGCGGACTGTTGCTACAAAGAGCGTGACTATGAAACTTCGCTTGCTTATTATTTAAAAGCCGCTGAAGTGGACGATTATGAGGCGTATTACGATGTGGCGTATCAATATTATATGGGGCAAGGCATAGAAAAAAGCCCGCGTCTTGCGAAACATTATTTTGAAAAGGCGATAGATACAAACCACCCTTTGGCACATTTGGCACACGGTTATGTTGGTATCGTATTTTTTTATGGGCTTGATGGCGTAATACAAAATCGTGCGAAAGCTTTTATGCACTTTGAGCGATCTGAAAAACAAAAAGCATGGGTGTCCACACCAGAATATGCATACTGTTTAATACATGGAATTGAATGTTCGACTAATTATAACAAAGCTTTTAAATTGTTATCAGCGTATTTTAAAAACGCTACAAATTGCACTGATATGGCGTATTTGTGTATGGGTATTATGCATACGAAAGGGCTTGGCACAAAACAAGACATTGGCAAAGGGGTTCACTACCTAGAGCAGTGTGATATGGACGAAGCAAGGGCGATGATGAAACAATTTAAGAAAAATGTTTTTGGGTTTTGGCGAAAAGGATAATAATAAATACTTTTTAAATCAAATTTAAAAGCCGTCTATATTTTAAATTATATAGAAGGCTTTTTTTATTATTTGAAATTGCTAGTTAATTTTTCTGTAGTATTTATAATACCATCAAGTGAAACTTTGATAGATTCGACCGAACTATCCATCTCTTTAACTAATGGTAAGCTACTTGTAATTTGTTCGTAATTTGTTTGACTGCTATCTTTAATAACTTCGATAATTTCATTAAACGTATCACTATTTGTTTGAAGCTCTGAAACTTCATTGTTAAGGCTATTTACGATATTATTAGAATTCATCGAACTATTTATTAATGCATTTAATGATTGATTAATATCTGCAACAACTTTACGGCTGTTTTCAAGAGCCATAGATTGTCCTTCTGTCGTTTCTTTTGTTTGTGAAATTTGAGATTGAACAGTATCTAATATGCTTGAAATTTGCTCGGTAGCTTCTTGAGATTGTGTTGCAAGGTTTTTAATTTCCATTGCTACAACTGCAAATCCTTTTCCAGCTTCGCCTGCTCTTGCTGCTTCAATAGATGCGTTTAATGCAAGAAGTGCAGTTTGGTCAGAAATTTGGGTAATAAGTGCAACAATGTTATTTATTTCGTCTGAATTAGACATTAAATCGTTTGTAATTTGAACTCCGTCTTGAACTTCTCGTTCTAAATTAATTATAACATTTTGCAAATCTTCAAGGTTAGATTTCCCCGCAGTTGCATTTTTTGTAGATGTCTGTGACTCAATTAACAAATCTTTATTAATTTGAAATACTTGAACTAAACTATTTAACAATTTATCAACAATAACTGTCATTTTTTCAATTGCTTTATGTTCATCAGTTGTTGTTTGGTTTGAAAGTGTTAAGTTTTCAGACAGTGGCTTTAACGTATTAATTAAATTGTTAAGTTCTGACTCATGTTGGTGTTGAAGTTTATCAATGCTATTTACAGAGCTTTGAACCGTTGTAAGTATAGTTTGGTTTTTATCAACTATTTGTTCTATCGCATTGTTAAGCCCTGCAAGTTCGCTAGATAATCTGCCACTGCGTTTTTTAGTTTGTTCATTGTTTGCAATAGCCAACAGCTGTTGCTCAAATAATTTTATAGGTCTAAACAATATAGTTAAAATTAGTGGTACAAACACAAGACACATAACGGTAACAAATGCATTAATCATGTAAACAATGTTTTTGAAATCGCTAATATCACTCATAATTACATCGAGTGGTTTTGCGATAACATCTTGAATTTCATAATATACTGCTGGGTTAACATTTGCATATAATACGTATTTTATGCTCCCGTTTTGGGCGTAAATTGGCATGAAAATTGATGCCTCGTCTTGGGATAAATTAATTTGGCTTTCACTTCCAGTAGCAAAGAAAGTTGATATACCTGCTAAGTTTGAACTCGCACCTTTAGATAGAGAAGGTGATACGCCAGAGTATAAATTTTGTGTCAAAACTGTATCAAATTCATCTATTAAATACATTTCTTTAATTCCGTTATTTTCCATAATAAATACGTTCAACGCTTCTTCTATAAAACTAGAGTTATATCCAGTTTGAAGTATTCCGTCGCCACTTGCCGTAGGAATAGCTGTAAACTTAAATATTTCTCCAGTTTCTTCTTTTACCTTCAAATTGCTTGGTAAGTAATTTGCCTCTCCAGTAATAAGCATGCTGTAACCGTCCCAAATATCAAATAAACTTGTCCCAACTGCCGCTGTTTCAGTGCTTAGTGTAAATACACCGTTAATATCTGTAACATATACGTCAGACATTCCAGTTGTATATTTAACATCTTCTAAGTCTTGGATAGATAACCCGTCTTGCATTTTGTCCATTTGGTATAAAACATACGCTGCATTTAACATACTGCGGTCAATCTCGATTTCTAAATTGTTAACATAATTAGCAATAGTTATAGCAAGATTTGTAATATCTGTTGCAATATCAGCGTCTAAGTCAGCAGCTATTTCGATATCCAAAATCAGACGTTCTTCTTCAAGCGTATCAACAAGTGTATTAATTTGGATAGCAAAAAGTAATGCTGTAAAACTCAAAATAGAAATAATAAAAACTAATAGTTTAAGTTTAATGCTTATTTTATTGATATAATCTCCCCCTTTTAAATATTATACAATGTTACATAACATACATGTTTATTATAATATTGTTACATAAATTCATCAAGTGTTTTTCCGACATGGTGGAAATTGTCACATAAATTTCAAGTATTTCATTGTATCATGGCGAGATTTATAATATAATGTATAGTGGAGACAAAAAAATGAGGAGGAGAAAAATGAATAATACTATAGGGGGGAAAATAAATAGAGCATTTGGAATTACAGCAGTTATAATCGTTATGCAAGTAATTTTTAGCAATAGTATAATTGGTTCGGCTATTGGAATTATAGGACTTATACTAGTAATAGGATTACATATTACTACACAATCAGCCATAAAAGCTGACCTAGGTATACTTGAAAAAGGGTTAAATGATGTTGCGGAAGGAAATTTTGCCTTAAAAATTCCTACAACTAACGACCCACAAATTAATCAAATGATAAAAGATACACAACGTATCGCAGATGACTCGGTTCTTGTAATAGATGATATAAAGTATATGGTTACAGAACTTAGCAACGGAAATATTACTGTAAAAAGTTCTATTGAGGAAGTGTATGTTAATGATTTTGAACCAATTCTTACGTCGATTTATTCAATTAAAAGTGCTTGGGTTGAAATTATTACAGAGTTACAGGCTGTTATTAAAAATGTTACAAAAAGCTCAACTGAAGTTACATCAATGTTAAGTGAAATTTCGGATAGAAGCCATAGCCAACAAGACGTGTTATCTGGAGTAGTGCCAATTATTGAGGCGGCACGACATATTATGGAAGACTCTGATGGAAAAATGGACGGAGCAGACGTTACAGTTAAAGAAATTAAAGTTAGTGCAGATGGCGGAGATGTAATAATTCGTAACATGATTGATGCTATGGACGATATTGACACGTATAGTAATAGCATACTAGATATTATTAAAGACATCGAAAGTATTGCTAGCCAAACTAATCTGCTTGCACTTAATGCGGCTATCGAGGCGGCAAGAGCAGGGGAAAGTGGTAAAGGATTTGCTGTTGTGGCAGGTGAGATTCGTGATTTGGCAACAAAAAGTTCTATGACTGTAAAAGATATTGAGGAACTTATCGGTAAAAATATGACAAGTATTATTCATGGTAAACAAACTATTGACCAAACATCACAAATGTTTGATGATATCTCAACCAAAATTAATAATTCTGAGCAAGTGTTTGCAACATTTTTAGATGAAACACACAGTATTACAGCAAATATTTCGGAATTAATAAAAGTATTTCTAAGTTTATCAAATAGCGTTGAAGAAAATGCAACAGTTGCATCACATAATTCAGATGTAAGTCGTGAATTTAGCGAACAAATGGAAACATTAAATTCAATAATTGATAGATTTAAGTGAAGATAGTAGGGTGGCAAACTGTCGCCCTTAATCATATAAAAAAATAAGGGGGAGATATTTTATGGCGAATTGGTTTAAGCAACTAAATTTAGCAAACAAGTTGCGTATACTTATTATAAGTCCTATCGTAGTAATGTTAGCAATTTTAGTAACTATAACATTGAGCGTTGTGCAATCAAATATGACAGCTATACTTGATGAACAAATGTATTCATTAGCACAGCTAAATCAAACATCTGTACAATCATTAGTTGATGGAGGGGTAAATGTTGCAAAAGATTTACAAGCATATTTAAACTTATCACTAGAAAAATCGGTATATAATCCAGCTGAAACTGAATATGAATCAGAGGTGTACCCACAATTTGATTTAACAGGAACATTTTCAAGAATGGAGGATTACTATATAAACACTGCGTGGTCTGCGATAAACGATAACCCAGACTTAGCTAGTGTAGGGCTATATTTTGAGCCGTATATATTTAGTGATTTACCGTATTATGGAGCGTTTATTGATGAAAATGCAGCTAGAAGTTACAGTGTTTCATCAATAACAAATGGAACGTACCTTAGTGATGAGTTTTATAACTATACTAAGTCTATAAACTCACCAAGTATTACACGTCCAAGAATTGAAGATGGACAACTTATTTCATATATTTCATATCCATTAAATATTAAAGGTGAATTTGTAGGGGTAGTTGTTGCTGAATTGTTAGTATCAAATTTAGGAAATTCGGCATTATCAAGTAATGCATATGAAACATTATTTTCAGCTGTTTTAACGTCTGAATTAGAGATTTTATATGATAGCGAAGATGAGGCACACATCGGTATGTATATATCTGAGTTTTTAGATGATAAGCAAATGGCTACTTTAAATCAAAAAATTTCATTACAGCAAGAATTTAAAATTGAAACTACTTATGATGATGGTAGAAGTCATGTCAGATACTTTTTGCCAGTTGAAGTTGCAGGTGAACTTTGGTGGGCACATGTTGAGTTAGAAATTAAAGAACAAAATAGCATTTTATATCAACTAATTTTTACAAATGTTGCAATTTCCCTAGTGTCTTTAATAATTTTAGTAATAATTGTTGGATATGCGATTAATCGTACGTTAGATGGATTAAATCAAGTTGTACAAGTTGCTACAGAAGTTAAATCGGGAAGTTTTAACACTGGTTTAGTAATGGAAAAATCAGGTGATGAAATTGGTGAACTTGCAACCACGTTTGAGGAAATGGCACATATTATTAGCGTAATTGTTCAAGATATTGAAAATGTGTTAGGTGATATGGCTAAAGGTAACTTTATAATTCAAGACAAAATTAAGGCAAATTACGTTGGGGATTTTGCTCCGATTAAAACGTCAATGTTATCTATAGCAGATCAACTTAGTTCGTCACTAAAAGACATTAACCATGCGGCACACGAAGTTAGTGTCGGTGCAGAGGAAATCGCAAAAGCGTCAACTGATTTAGTTGATGCAACTGGTCAACAAATGGAAATTTTAAATTCGTTTGAAGAAACAACTAACAACATTGTTGACAGCATAAATAAAGGTATAGCAAAAGTTGAACAAACTAACAAAATTTCTATTATGGCTAGAG